>JAHLWJ010000590.1 GCA_019057975.1 Promethearchaeota archaeon
ATCTATAAGGAGAATTAAATATATTTATAATAAATGCAGTTTGAATTCATCTGAGACTCGTTTTATGAGAAATAGTAAGTAATTAATGTTTTGATCTAATTCATGTGTTGTCATATTAATATATCGGATTAATCCCGAATCTGAAGTATCTTGAGAGATTTTATTAGAGATCTTGGTGAAGAATTCGATTAATTCGAAAAATAATTGTAATAATTGATATCTCTTAATAATCCATATTAATTGAATTGGAATGCAAAGAAAATAACATAATTTACCAATGTTAGTATTCTTAACTGATTTAATAAGTCCATCCGCTTCAATTTTAGATAAAGCTTCAGAAAGTGTGCTTCGCGGCATATTGGTTAGAGTCATAAGACGTTCTTGAGTGGGAGCATCTACTTCAATAGAAATAAAATGGACTAATGCAATATAGAGCCCTTTCCGATCTATTTTTTCATATAAAGCTCGAAGTTGCTGGAAATAAGATTGCTTGATTGTATCTAGTTCATGAGAAGGTTTAGAACTAGGTGAGAAAGGAGAATCATGAGAAGTTTGGGAAAGTATTGCTTTGGCAACAATGGATAATTTTTTCATATATTTCGATTGGAGATCAGGATTTAATTTCGGGAAATTTAATGACCAATTGTTAAATCTTCGAGAAAAATAGATAACCAAAGAGTTTGATTTTATAAAATCTTCTAGATAATTTTTAAAATGAGATAATTCCAAGATTTCAGAGGAATTTTTTAATGATTGTAAGGACGAGAGAACCTTTTCTATAAAACTGGTATTTTCTTCATATTTTTTTTGATGATAACCAAAAAAGCTTCGATAGATATCATTAAGTGGGATGTTCAATTGATAATATTTTTTTCGTATGAGGGGGATTTTAATAATTTTGATCAACCCTATACTACGGAGAAATGAAAGGGTGGAGGAGACCCTAGTCCGAGATCCACCAGTTAATACAATAAGGTCATCCTGGGTGATTCCATTGGGACTAAAGGCAACAGCAGATAAAGTCATAAAATTCCAAGAATTATAATAAATTTGACTCATTAGATAATCCACTTTTTGGAGTATAAGCTGTTTGATTTCAAATGATGAGTTTGATGATGATAAGGATTGAGGAATCTGTTTAATATCATTCAATAATAAAAATAAAAATTTATTATTATATATATATTTCGAATTTTCTGAAATCTCGAAATATTTATATGCAATGAATTTATTTTTAAATTAATATTGATTTCGAATTTTCAGAAATCTTGAAATATTATAAATAAAAAAGATATTTAAAAAGGAGCTAGAAGAATGAATAATAATATAGAACCAACATCAGTTAGATCAAATTATAAGAAATTTAAACGGAAAGCTGAATATGAACGAATCCATTTTTATATACCAGGAAATAATGTGATTGTTGCATTTCGAATTACTGGAAACCTAAAATTGGATGCTCTCCGTCGAACTATTGAACGAATGCGTTATCGTCATCCGATGATTAGATCTCATATTGAATTCGATGAAACTGATTCTCCATGGTTTGTGGATCATGAAACACCCCTCTCTCCACTCAATGTGGTTCCCCGAATTGATGAGAATACATGGTTAATTGAAGTTTTAAAAGAATATTGGAAACCTTTTGATATTTGTTTAGGACCATTAATACGTTTTTTTTTAATTCAGGGTTCAAATGAATCAGAACTAATTGCTTTTGCTCACCATTCCATTTGTGATGGTTTATCGTTAATATATTTACTACGAGATATGTTATTAGACATATCACACCCGAGAGAAATTAATACAACAATTGATAATCTTCCTACAATTAAAGAGGGATATAAATTGGATTCGATTAAATTAAATCCTCTTTACGCCAAAATCTACAATAAAATTAATAAATTCTGGCAGACCAAACAAGTTAAATTGACACAAGCAGATTTTTATCCTCTTTATAAAGTAATTCAAACATTTAAAATTAATGCAATTCAATGGACTCTTGATGAAGCCACAACACTTTCTTTAATTAAAAAAAGTCGAGCAGAAGGTGTTTCAATGAATAGTGTTTTGTTTTGTGCTATTTTAAATATGCAGCATCTTCTGCAAAATGATAAAGAATATTTTCGAAAAAAAGTTACGATGCCTATTAATCTCCGGAAATATCTAAATATCCCAATTGGAGAAGAAGTTGGATTATTCGCAGGAGGAGAAAAATTTGAAATAAAAATTAACTGGAAACACGACTTCTGGAAACAAGTTAAAGCGGTTCATAAAAAATTACAAAAACGGATTACACCTCAATCAATGTTTAGACTTGTTAAACTGATGAATCAATTGGACCCTACCTTGATGGACGCACGGAATATGCTACATGTGGGTAATCTCTCAACACCTCCGCTAGATAAATATATCCAAATACTTAAAATTTGTGAACATAATCGATTTTTAAAGAAAATGAAAAAAAAAATATTGAAAAACCAAATCCAAATTGGAACAATATTAACCAACCTTGGAAATATATCAATTCCAGAGGATTATGATCAAATTCATTTAAAACAAATTATATTCCTTCCTCCAAGTATACCATATGTAGAAAAATTCATAGGAACGGTTACCTTTAAAAATCGACTTCAAGGTACAATAATATTTATGGAAAAATTCTTGAATCCAGAGATAGCTACTCAGTTTGGACATGACTTAGAGGTTTATCTGCAACGAACTATTCAATTAGATGAAAATGCCAACTGCTAAAGCTTTCTTTTTCTAAGATTGCTGAAAATAAATAGAAGACTTGCTAACGAATTTTATGTTTTTCTGTCTCAAATTAAAAGGTATTTGATATGAGGTTTATGAAAAATGGTGAGTTCAACTGAAATGTTCTGGTTCAAAAGAAAAGTTCGCAAAGTTCAACTAAAATGTTCTCGTATTAGATGTACTTATGATGATGGTGATCCTTGTCGATATCCTGATAAAAAACGATATTC
>JAHLWJ010000591.1 GCA_019057975.1 Promethearchaeota archaeon
ACAGTATCGCGAAAATTTTAAACAAGGAAACTGGTTTGGATATGCTTATTGCTGAAAAGGTAGCTGAGGATGTAATACGAAAGATAATAGGTCTAGGAATGGAAGAGATCACTACAAATTATATACGTGAATTGGTTTGTGTTGAATTAACTCAACGCGGTCTAAATAAATTCAGAAATCTGTTTGCACGAGCTATTAATTTAGAGAGTATAGGGTTCAAAATTGATGAAGGATTTATAAATAAATTTAGGGGTAAGCAACCAGATTGGGGACCTATTGGATATATTACATATAAAAGAACTTATGCAAGAATCATAGAAGGTAAAAACCGTAAGGAAGAATTCTGGGAGACCTTAAGACGAGTTGTGGAAGGTTGTTATTCAATTCAGAAAGAACATTGTATGAAATTAAGTTTACCTTGGTCTGACCAAAAAGCTCAAAAATCAGCACAAGTAATGTTTGAAAAGATTTGGAATTTTAAGTTTTCCCCTCCTGGACGCGGTTTATGGATGATGGGAACTGAGTTCATTGCTCGTCATGGTTCAATGTCTCTTAATAATTGTGGATTTGCATCAACAGAAGATATAAATCTAAAATATTCAAAAGCGTTTGAATTCGTCATGGACGCTTTAATGTTAGGCGTAGGAGTTGGTTTTGATACCAAAGGAGCAGGAAAAATATATATACAAAAACCTAAGGAAGGGACATTTAATTTTGAGATAGACGATTCTAGAGAAGGATGGGTTGAATCCCTAAGACTTATTCTTGAAGCTTATTTTTTAGGAAAACAAGCTCCTACATTTAATTTTAGTAAGATCAGACTCGCTGGTGAGCCAATTAGAGGATTTGGTGGTATCGCCTCAGGTCCAAAACCATTGAGAGAGATGCTAGAAGACATTCAGAAAATTCTCGAGGCAGGTATAGGAAAGATGATTACATCCGTTGACATCGTAGACATTATGAATTATGTCGGCAAATGTGTAGTCGCGGGTAATGTCCGCAGAAGTGCAGAAATTGCTTTAGGAGACCCTACCGATTTGGATTTTGTAACTTGCAAACAAGACGAAGAAGCATTATACTCTCACAGGTGGGCGAGCAATAATTCTGTCTTTGCTGTTAAAGGCTTGGATTATTCTTTCATTGCAGATCAAATTGCTGTAAATGGAGAACCTGGAATCTTTTGGTTAGAAAATGCAAGAAATTATTCAAGAATGGGAGATGCACCAGACTTTAAAGATAAGAAAGCTGCAGGTGTGAATCCTTGCATTACAGGTGATACATTGATCGCTGTTGCTGATGGGAGGAATGCCGTGCCAATAAAGCAATTGGCAGAAGAAGGACACGATATTCCTGTGTACTGTAAAGATGATAAGGGATTAACAGTAATAAGAATGATAAGAAATCCACGAATTACCGGTTATAATGAGGAGATATATGAAGTAAAATTGGATGATGATAGTATTATAAAATGCACAGGAAATCATAAGTTTATTTTAAGGAATATGACACAAAAAGAAGCTAGAGAATTAAGAAATGGAGATAGTCTAATGATAACGTCAAAATGGCAGACAACTTGGGCAGAGATAATGGGAGAAGAAAAGAAGAAAAGATCAATTTATTGGATGTTAAATGATGGAAAGAAAAATACTTTCGAACATTCATTTATTTATGAACAATTCAATAAATGTAAGATTCCTAGTGGGGATGTTATCCATCATAAAGACAATGATGGTTTGAATAATAGCATAGATAATTTAGAACTTATGCTAAAGGATGAACATGATTCTTTACATGATATATCAGGTGATAAAAATCCAATGAGATGGTGGTGGCAAACTGCAACTGAAGTTGAAAAAAGAAATTATAGAAGAAAAATGTCAGAAGCATTATCTGGTGATAAAAATCCAAGACATTCAGGTTTTACTGATGATGAGATTTACAATGAAATGCTCAATCTTATCAATGAAACTGAACTTCCTCTTTCTCTTACAAGATGGAAAAAACATGCTACAAAAATTGGTATGCCTTTTATCTCTCCAAGATGGGGTAAAAGTCAATCTCCAATTGATTTAATAAAAAAAGGAAATATAGAATATGGTTTTGATTGGTATAATGATCATGTATTAAGACGGGAATATAATAGATTCATTAAACTTCTAAAAAAGACAGATCTAGAATTATTATTTGAAGATGGAATTATTTATACTTACAAGTCTTGTGAAGGCTGTGGAAGACGTTTTAAAGTTAAATATGCTAGAAGAGAACAAGCATACTGTTCTCATCTGTGTGTTTCGCAAGCTAATCTTGAAAAAGCACAAAATGCATCTAAAGATAAAGCTAAAAAAATTAGAGATGAGAAGAGAATAAAACTTTTTGATTTGTTGATAAAAGAAATTGCAACGAAGAAAATTATTCCTACTAAAAGTGAATTCATTGAAATTCTGAGAAATAATGATATCAAAGACTTTCGAACTATTGGTATACCTGATAGCTATTCGCAAGTACTTGATCATATTTCTGAGATTTATGGAATCTCTAAAATAAACTCTAAAAAAATAACACAGAATAAACAATATGCAAAAGAAATAGCGAAATTACTGATTGAAAATGGCTTGACACACAATCATAAAATAATTTCGATTAAACGAATAGGATATGATGATGTTTACAACGGAACGGTTGATGAATTCCATAATTTTGGTGTAGTTATTAATGAAAAGGAAACCAAATCAGGTAGACCAAGGATGGAGATTGCTTTTACAGTGAATTGTGGTGAGCAGACCCTTGAGAGTTTCGAGCTTTGCTGTTTAGTTGAGACATTTCCTTCCAGACATGAATCATATGAAGAATTTCAGGAGACTTTGAAATATGCATATTTATATTCTAAATCTGTTACTTTAGTAAACACACATTGGAAAGAAACTAATGCAGTTATGCTTAAGAACAGGCGAATGGGAATTTCACAGACTGGAATAATTGAAG
>JAHLWJ010000126.1 GCA_019057975.1 Promethearchaeota archaeon
AAGTCCATAATATGCAAGCTAAACCTAATTCATGTGCATATCTAAAAGCTTCACTAATTTCCTGAATTTGACGCCTACAATTAGGAGACCCGAAATATATTGTAGCACCTATTCCAGCAGCACCCATATCCCATCCTTGGTCAACATTAGCAAAGAGAGTTTGATCAGATAAATTAGGTTTAGTAAGAAGTTCATTATGATTAATTTTTACTATAAACGGAATCTTACGTGCATATCGTCTTGAAACTGATCCTAATACTCCGAGAGTAGAGGCAACAGCACTGCATCCTCCCTCTATAGCTAGTTTAATGATATTTTCCGGATCAAAATATGATGGATTGATCGCGAAGCTTGCTGAAGCTGTGTGTTCAATACCTTGGTCTACCGGTAAAATTGAAAGATAACCTGTTCCAGCTAATCTACCTCTCTGATTAAAGAGTCTTCCCATATTATTTAATACTAAATTATTTCTATCTGTATGTTCAAAAACTCTATCAATATAATCAGGACCAGGAGCATGAATCATTTCCTTTGGAATACCTACACATGTGTGATTCAAAAGCTCATCTGCTTTAGAGCCCAAGAGATTTTTAATTTCATTATAATCCATTTTATAATCTCATCTAAATAATTATTACTAAATTAAAATTAATGAAAAAATAAGAGTCCAAACATATAATATTTTTGCTTATAGTTCCTTGTTTTTTTTTATACTATAAACGAAATTTAGTTTGTTATATTGATTTTTAACTATTCAAAATAAAATAGTTAATTCTGATTATTATTACCCTTGAAAAATTCTTTTAAAAGCTCAGAGAGGAGAATATAATTACTGGAATTTACACTAGAACTGCTACTTTCTAATTTCAAAGAAATTTTTCTTGTTTCTTTTCCTGAAGATTCTAATTTAATTAATAGCTTTTTTTTTTCATTCTTAAATTTGCCTGTATGTGAAGAATTATTATTCCATAAGTTATCGATCTTATTTGCAACTTTCTCCTTGTTTGTAAATGGTTCAATTTTAGCTCCATTCAAAATTTTAGGTTTTTCCATATTTACCCAACTTTTCAGAAATTTCTTGTTGCTTAAACTCCTATAAAACCTTATAAATTTATCTTTAAAAACCACAAGTATCTTTAAGGCAAAACTTAATTGTTATGAGTCTTTGTCAAAGATATGCCTGATGAATTTGATTTTAAAAACTATGAATCAATGGAAGAGTATGGTAAAACAGTAGAAGGGACAAAGTACTTACACTCTTTATATCTTAAAGCTGTAAATCACCCTATTCGACGCGAAATTCTAAATATAGTTAATAAGGCTAAAAAAATTTCTAAAAAAAAACTGTTAGACGCGCTTATAGATAAAAATTTAATAAATGATGAATCTTCGCTTAATTACAATATGGACTACCTAGTTAAAGCTTTTTGTGTTAAAAAATTTGAAGAAGACAATACAATATATTATGAAATCACTCAAAGTGGACAAGTAGTAGAATACTTAGGATAATACTTCTTTTTCTTCTATTTTTGCATCATTTTTTGATAACATTCGCAGCAAGGTATTCCAAAATTGAGATTATAACTTTTAAATTTCTTATTCTTAACATTCATGAATTTTATTAATGTTTCTATAAGGCTCTTTTTATTTTTATCAAAAAATAATTGTTTCAAGTTAAAATAATGATTAAATCCTCCGCAAAGGGGACAGAGAGAATAAAACTTGATAAATTTTTGAAATTTTTGTTTTTCTTCCTCTGATAAAGCTTCTAATTTAAAATCTGGATTACTTTCAATTATCGTTTTTAAATTATCTAACTCATTTAGCATCGCATCTCTTAGAAAATTAGTATTATAATTATTTTCGCTAACAGTTTCATTTGATAAAATATCTTGAGCAGTAAATTTATCAAAATATTCTATAGCTTCATTAAAAAATAATAAATTCTTGTTTTTACTCTTCTTATTCATTTGTTACAACACTAACGTAGGTCAAAAATTTTTTTGCTTCTCTTCAAATAAGAAGTATTCATATCATCTAAAAAAATTTTATTACAGAAATTTGAAAAATTTTTCATTTTTACTAAATAGGTCATTCTTATTTTCACCAGTTAATCTTCTAAAGTCAATAATCCTTGAAGGAGCAAAATATTCAAAATCAAATTCAACTTTATCACCCGCACCTCTTCCTGGTATTGGCATTAAACGAGCTGTCAATGGCTTATTCAATCTAACTGAAATAGTACTTAGATCTAATATAATATAAAATAATTCTTGTTCGGTAATATCCCCTGGCAATGGGACAACATCTAAACCTGCACCACACATAGTAGTATATAATAGAAGTGAATCCAAGTTAAATTTATTTTCAGACAATCTTTTAGATAAAATATAGTCTTCTAAAATAGGTTGAAAAAAGCCTGAAAACCCAATAACTTTCTCTTTATCAACCGGTATTGAATTTTTTATTAAAGCAACTCCAGTTAAAGTTCCAATAGCTCCGAAATATTCAATTCCCAACTTTTCTATTGCAGTCCCAATACTTTTATCCACCTCTGGAAAAGGTGCAGGAGAAAGATCAACTCCCTTAAACTCAATATCAAATTTTCGTCCAAATTTCTCCCCAATTTTTGTAATGTCATCATAAATTTGATTAAATTTTGATAATAAATTAAATTGCACCTCTTTTAAACTATTTGACTTTTCGATTGCATCAATTACTTCGTCTGCCATTTCTAATGCAAGAGAAAATGCGGGTTTATCTGAAAAATGATATGCTGCTGGAAAAAATGGGAAATTAGGTCCTACATTGGCAGATATACAAAAATTTAGATTTTTAAATGGATCTGGTTCAGATAATTGTTTTATTATTTTAGCACCAGATCTTATAGCCGCTATATTTAATCCATCACGTGTGGATGCTACTGGTAAAGAAGTAAAGAAATTATCAGTATTTTTAATAAAAGTTGGCACTTCATTTAATAAAAGTCTTTCAAAGATTCCTAACTCCGGAAGTTTGTGTGTAAGCATCATACAGCACGCAAAATAGTCAAATCCATAGTCTTTAAACATATCTTGTAAAAATTTTAATTGGTCTTTTATATCAACTAAAGTCTCTTTTAAATTTTTTTCATAAAACAATTTATTATCATAGCTAAAAAGAGGCTGAGAGCAAAATCGCTTGGTTTGAACCTCTATCCCGATTTCTTCGAAAGCACTAATTAGCTCATTGTTTAAATTCGAAAAGTTTTGAAGATTTTCTTGCATGAATGATAAGATTGTTTCATTTTTGTAAAGGTAAGGAATGATATTCCCATTAGTTATTGCTCTTATTCGCATTTTTAGCTTGTGTTACTAAAATATATTCACTTAATAAGAATTATAAGAGAAATATCAATAAAAAATTAATATTTCTAATCATTGAAATTTTAGTTAAATTCATTTATATCTTTAATTGAAATATCGATTAAATTTCATCTAATTTTGCTTTTCCTTTTCTTCGCTCTTTAGTTGATAAAGGTTTTGTGTATTCGTTAGGTTTAATGGGACCAAGATTATCCAACTGTTCCTTAAATTCTTTGACAGCTTTAGCATATTTTTCTCCTTCACCAGCAGATATACTTACAATTTTCACACGTTTTTCATTTATTCCTGTCTCAGCTAACACTTCTCTAATACTTTCATATCGAGATTTTGCTTTAATGAATCCTTCTTGATAATGACAATCTTGTGGATAGCAACCTGCAATTAAAACTCCATCTGCACCATAGAAAAAGCTTTCAAATACTAAAGATGGATTAAGCATTGCGGTACACATAACATGTATTGTTCTTATATTTGTGGGATAGGTTAATTTACTTGTTCCAGCAAGATCGGCTCCTGTATAGGAACACCAGTTACATAAAAATGCGATGATTAACGGGGATTCACTTTTATGTTTTAAAATAGATTGAATTTGAGCTGATATCTGCATTTTTGTAAATCCTGGAATATACAAAGCATCAGAATGGCACATTGCAGCACATGCACCACATCCAGTACAGTTTGCTTGAGTGATTTTTAATTGATTACCTTCGATTTTTAATGCATTAAACATGCAGATATTTTCACACAATCTACATAAGTCACATTCTTCTGGATTGAAATAAACTACATGGGGATCTAGTTCAACTTTTCCCATAGACATTAGAGAAATTACCTTCGCGGCTGAACTTTCTGCTTGAGCAATACTAGTCGGTATATCCTTTGGTCCTTGTATTGCACCAGCTAAAAAAATGCCATTAACCGAAGTTTCTGAAGGTCTAACCTTTAAATGTTTTTCTAATAAAAAGCCGTTCGGATCTTGAGATATGTTCAAAATTTTACTTAATTTATCCGTATTATTTGCAGGTTCAATACCTACTGCTAAAACGACTAAATTTGTTTTATTTTCAAATAATTTATCTTCAATTACATCCTCACCACGAACAATTAATTCATCAGACATATCACTTTTTAACACTGCGGAGATACTACTTTTTATAAATCTGATCCCAAAAGTTTCACGAGCTCTATTATAAAACTCTTCACAATTTTTACCCATTGCTCTAATGTCATTATAGTATATATTTATTTCTGTTTCAGGATGTTCTTTTTTAATTAACACAGCTTGTTTTATTGCCACATTACAACACACTTGACTACAATATTCATGATGAATTTGTTTATTACGAGATCCTACACATAAAATAAATGAAACCTTTTTTGGTTGATCACCACTTGAAGGAATTATAATCTTTCCATGAGTAGGTCCATCAGTGTTAAGTATTCTTTCCATTTGCATTGTAGTTATGATATCTGGATATTTGAGATAATTGTATTCTCCAAGTAAAGAGGGATCAAAAGTTTTTTGTCCTGTTGCCACAATAATTGAGCCGACTTTAATATTAATAATTTCTGGTTCTTGATCGAAATCTATTGCATCTCTATCACATGCTTGAGCACATGCTTTACATCCAATACAATATTCTTCTAAAATGTTCGGAAATAGAGGAATTGCTTGAGGATAGGGAACATCTATAGCCTTTCTTGGAAAAAATGTATCTTCTACATCAATTGGACATACATCTCGACAAATGTCAAAACATCCAACACAATCTTCTTCTTTTATAAAACGAGGGTGCTTCTTTATCGTGATATCAAAATTGCCAATATATCCATCAACTTTTTCAACTTCTGAATAAGTTAATAATTCAATATTAGGATGGTCTTTAACCTCCGTCATTAACGGCCCAAGAATACAAATTGAGCAATCTAAAGTAGGAAAGGTTTTATCGAAAAGAGCCATATGTCCTCCTATTGTCGGTTCTTTTTCCACCAAATATACTTTATAGCCCGCATCTGCGATTACTAGTGCTGCTTTTATCCCTGCTATCCCCCCTCCAATGACTAAACTAGATGGTAGAACATTTGAATATTGAACATCTAAGGGGTTTAAAAGCTTGACTTGCTCTATTGCCATGTTAATTTGATCGATTGCTTTTCTGGTTGCCTTCTCAGGTTCATCAGTATGCACCCAGGAATTTTGTTCTCGGATGTTAGCAAAAGATATCAGGAATCGATTAATTCCTACTTTTTCAATAGTTTTTCGAAATAATAAACCATGTAATTTGAATGAACAGGCGGCTATCACAACTCTATCTATTTTTTTCTCTTTGATCTCATCAATAATCTTGTTTAAACCTAATTCAGAACATAAATATTGATCTCTTAACACATACACATCAGAGTATTTGCTAAAATGTTCAATTAATTCTTCATTATTAATAGTTCCACTGATGTTTTTCCCACAATCGCATAAAAATAAACCAATTTTCAAATTAACACCACTTATTAATATGAAATTTTCGCAGTTCTATGTTAATTATAGATTTGAGTTTTTATTAATTATTCCAAATTGTTTAAAGAAGTTAATATTATCTCTTCCTTAATATAAAGAAGCATTTAATTTTACTTATTGACCATTATTTCTACAAAGGATTTTTACTTATTTTATTCATGATAAATCTTTATTACCAGAAGTTCTCGAGACTTGTTTAAAAAGAGTAGGAAGCATGTCAATATAGTTATCATCATCTAAATTTTTTAAGATGATCTGAGATATTTCGTTTAAAGCCTCTTCGTAGTCATCGGGATCTTCAAGTGAATCTAGTTTTAATACAATGAAATAATCTGTATCCGAACCAGAATAGTATGTTACAATATTTAGGTTTTCTATAGTTAAACTTGCAATTCCTGCTTGTTTGCTAAATTCATGCATATTCAAAATATGCATTAAAGTACTTTCCTGTAATGTCATTGATTCTTCGGGATAGTTCGCCTTTATAGCTATCCCACTTTTATTATTATATTTCATTACTATTAATTCCTCTGGCATGATTAATCCTCTTTTTGAAGCATTTCTTTTGGTAAAAATGGATATATCTCTAGAATGTCAAAATTATGTTTTTGCATCTCTAAAAAGTAGATCTTCTCTATTTCATATTCATTTTTTGCCCAATTTAATATTTCCTCTCGGGAGTAATATTTACCCTTTAATACTTGTAAACCTTTACACTTTTTTGTGTATCTCTCGAAGTTTTTCCGATTTGAGACCATCATTTGCCAAAATGGGAATGATCTACACTGAAAGGGACGCAATTCATGAACACTACACTTATTATCCTCTAAAAAATGACAATGTTCATCTTCTCCCGTGAACTTAAAACCTAATGTTTTAAATCTGTATGTTTTACCTCTTTGAGCATCGGGATCTTTCCAAAAAAAGCTATCATTAATTACTTTCACATATTTTTTAGCAAAATTTCTTAAACCTTTCATCCCAGTTATGTTTAAAAATTTAGCTAATCGAAGAATATCATCTTTATAAAGATACACTTCACCATCATTAAATCCTCTACAACAATTACCACACATTTGGCACGAGAATTTAATTCCATTTTCAAGATTCTTTGAGATCTTGATTTCAGTTGAAGTCAAGTTTATTGCTAATTATTAAGAATATAAATTATTAAATTATATTGAAGAATTTAATTAATATTTAAATATTAATTCATTGATTATATTAGGTAATTATGAGAGAGGAGCTTTAATTTTTGGTCAACAAATTAGTTAATAGCACAAATTTTGATTTGGATTTTCATTACATTAATGAGAGAATTATAGGGTTAGAAACGGTCTTATCTAAGTATGATATTTATAAAGAAAATAAGTTTAGGGAATGGTTTAAAGATTTTAGAAAAATATATGGTGAAAATGAGACAAATTTACGATTATATATTGTTTTTGCTTTAATCTATTTTGTAGGACTAGTTTTCGTAGCTAATTATATTCTTAACGAAAAGAGCTTTATTTCTAAATATAGCAAATCAATAATTAAATTAAAAGAATTAGAAGAAAAAATAGAAAATAAATTCAGAATACTAAAAATTAGTGAGATTAGTTATTTTGCTCCAATTATTTCACTTTCTGAGAGAGAAGATCTGCCATTTTTTGGTGAGTTGATTAATAGAATCTCTAGCACCCTGTTTAAATCAAATATTAATCCAGAATATATGTTTGATTATTTTATTCAAGAAATAGTATCTCCAATTTTTAGACATAAATCAGGGGAATATTATACTCCGCCATTTTTAGTAAAGAAAATGGTCGATGAAGCTTATTCTTTTGGAGAAAAAACCCTTGATCCTTGTTGTGGTTCAGGTAATTTTTTGGTTGGGATTATAAAATTTATATTGTCTCAAGAAAGAAGCGAAGAAGAGAAAATTACCGCAATTGACAAGATCTATGGTTTTGATAT
The DNA here is from genome assembly GCA_019057975.1 of Promethearchaeota archaeon. The sequence goes on from JAHLWJ010000126.1 coordinate 7,837, forward strand.
CAACCCCATTTCAATTTATCTATCAAAAATTAATATATTATTTTTAATAAAAGATAAAGCCTCTGAAATTAGTCTAAACTTGTATACCTTTGATTTTTTGTTTCAAATAAGAAATGATTTAAGTGAAGAATTTGATTTAATAATCGGAAATCCACCATGGTATACATATAGAGATGTGGATTCTATAGAATTACAAGAAAAATTAAAGAGTTTAGCAGAGAAATTAGAAATCAAACCACGCCCAAAAAATATCCTAAATCTGGAAATATCCACTTTATTCTTTTTTAAAGCAAAGAAATCTTATATGAAAAATAAAGCAAAAATCTTTTTTGTAATTACCAAGGGAGTAATTACAGGGTCTCATGCCTCCAGATTTCGTAACTTTAAAGGTTTTTCAGATATAAGGATTTGGCTATTCGAAAAAAAAATCGAGAAGATATTTAATATTGATTTTATTTGCCTTTACGCGCAAAAATCACAAATTTTAGAGGAACCTTCTCTTTATGAAATCCCAGCATACCATTTTGCTTTAGAACATAATGATATCAATATGAATAATTACAATACAATAGATTTAAAATTGAAGAAAGAAGAAATTCTTGTCCCGTTCTCAATTGAGCAAAAAGGAGAGAAAGTTTTTATTAAAAAATTAATTTCAAAAGAGAAATTGGGCAATTTGCTACCATTAAAGGAAAGTTATTATAAAGATCTTTTCCATAAAGGTGCTGATTTAAATCCCAGAAATTTAATATTTGTAAAATTTCAAAATGTTAATGATTTATTAGTGAAAATCAACCCTGATGAAAGGATTTTTAAAAGAGCTAAAGCTCCATGGAACAAAAAAGAATTTGAGGACGAAATCATCGAAAAAAAATATTTATTTAAGGTATTCAAAAGTACAGAATTAGTTAAATTTCATGTATATGATTATTATAATGTATTCTTACCCCTTTTGAAAAACAATTTGAGCTTTAACTACGTTGATTTAGATAAAAATTCTAAGGAATTTTATGATAAGATTAACAATTTATACCTAAGATATAAAAAAGAAACTACCACTCATAATTCTTTGATGGAAAACTTGAATCGTTGGTCAAAATTGATCAATTCAAGACAGACATCAAAAATCAAAGTAGTTTATAATAATTCAGGCTCAATATTAAACTCAGCAGTAATACAAGGAGATTTCTTAATTACAGGTGACTTAAGTTTTTATAATACCACCAATCTTAATGAAGCTTATTACTTATCGGCGATCCTAAATTCAAACACTTTAACAGAGCAAATTAAAATCATGAAAAGCTCAAGGCATATATTTAAACTTCCATTTAATATTGCTATTAGAAAGTACAATTTAGAAAATTTTACGCATCAAGAGCTATCAAAATTGGGTAAAAAGGGACAAGAAATTGCACTTTCTACAATTAAAAATGCTCTCAAGAAGAATAAAGATAAGTTCTCGAAATATAAAATTCAAAATATTTTAAAGAAAGAGATAGAGCCTATTTTAAATAAAATTGATGAACTTTTAATTAGAGAATTAATACTGTAATGTATCCTAAAATCAATAATAAAAATTAAAGCATAACCTATTTGTCTTCACTAGATTATATAATAACTGTTAAAAATTGAAATGTGGAAAATCTAGACGTACTAAAATAAATAGGAGTTTTAATTTTTATAATATATTACATACCCATTCATAATTTATTGAAGTAAAATCAAATGCGTAATTATTTATTTAAAATATTAGTAACAGGAAACGCTAGCGTTGGAAAGACATCACTTCTAAGAAGATATGTTGATGGAACGTTCGATGAATCAACCATACTCACAGTTGGCGTAGAATTCTTTATCAAAGAAATAAACTTCGATGACGTTCACTGTTCATTGCAACTTTGGGATTTAGGAGGTCAAAAAAGATTCAGATATCTTCTTGAGAATTATGTCATGGGCGCTCGCGGGGCACTATTGCTATTTGATTTAACTAGAATGCCAAAAATTGGTGATATACTTGAATGGGTTAATATCGCTAGACTTCATGATATAAATTTACCAATCATATTAGTTGGGTCTAAAAACGATTTAGAAGATTTAATAGCTGTAGATGATGAAAGTGCCCTTCATATCAAGAACGCTTTTAATATGATTGATTATATAAAAACATCGGCTAAATCAGGTTACAATATCGAACTACCTTTTGAATTTTTAGCTAGAAAATTAATTGATGTTAGTAAATATTAAGCTAAAAATAATACCTTATAAGATCATGAAGGATGAAATTGTCATACTTGGATCTGGTGGAGGAAGGCATCATATCCGAACTCAGCATCGCGCTACAGGGGGTTTTCTATTAAAATTTGGTGGGATACAAACCCATATAGACCCGGGACCTGGGGCAATCGTTAGACTCGCTCAATATAAGGAGGATCCTGTTAAAACTGAGCTGTTTATCGCAACTCATGTACATGTAGATCATTACAATGATATTTGCGCAATAATAGAAAGCTCAAGAGAAATATTACATGATAAGAATTATAACTACTATAAAAAGGGAATACTAATTACCACTCCTGAGGTGATTAATTTAATCTCAGAATATCATCTGAATATGCTTGAACAAATCGTGAGATTTAAAGCAGGTGATAAGCTGAATTACAAAGGTGTTGAAATAGTTGGAACTAAGGCAGTTCACTCACCCGTTAATGAAGGCTTTGGCATAAAATTTAATCTTAAAGAATATTCTTTAGCTTATACTAGCGATACTAGGGTATTTGAAGACTTTTCCAATCAATTTTCAGGTGTAAACATCCTTATTCTCAATCTTTTACGTCCTGATTCTGTAACTTGTAAAAGGCATTTATGTACTGATGAGGTTATTCCTTATTTAAATAAAATCGATCCACCATTAGATAGTCTGATTATAACTCATTTTGGCTCTTACATGGATGGTCCACGGTCAAGTAGAAATTTTGTTCCAAGTCAAGTAAATAAATTGCAGGAACAAACAAATATCAAGAAAATAATTGCAGCTGAAGATGGGTTAAAATTAAAAATAGATGAGTTAATCTTCTAATCTACAAAGCCTTAAAACTACTATAGTAATAATCTATCTTTGAGCTACTTAAAAAAAGGTAAGGGAAAAAGGAAACCGCGCCAAATAAATAAAATCAGGGAGAGAATTAAACTCAAAGAGTTTAATAGAGGGCGAAATCCAATGTTTACGCAGTTTGCCTCAAACGAATGTTTAAATTTCCCTTCCTGCATTATCATAGGATTATTAACTTAAAAATCAACTGATTATATTTTATATATGTTCTTATAGAACGAAATATGAATAAACACAAAAAGAAATTGTTTTTATAACAAATAATATTCCAAAGGTTTTACTGGTATTAATTCAAATTACAACAAAGTCTAATTTAGTTTCTTTAATAAATTGATTTTTATTTTGAGTTATACAGAGATTTAATAGTTATGATATAAATGTAATAAACATTTCATAATATCAATCAGCGGAAATCCAGTGACGACAAACGATACATTGAAGGATTTGTTGAAATTCAATTTTATTAGAATTGTTAGTACGGATTTTTCTCGTGATCATTACATTGCCGCACTTACTACATATAGTTAGATCTTTTGGTTTTAATTTAGGTGCGGACACTTATCATACCACAATTATCTGATTATTCTAATTAAAAATTCAATTATAAAATTTACCTAATAAGATATAGTTTTGCCGATAAAACGATAAAACAACCCTTATTTAGAATATTAATAGCTTTTTAATTATTTAAATATGTTTTTTAGTAAAAATTTTTGGATTTCCGTACATATTAAGTTTTAAATTATACTAAAAATGAGTCAAAATGAAGATTCACACAAATTCAAACTATTTGGCTTGTTTAAATTGAAAACACCTTATTTTCTTTTGTATTATTTTTTAAAACGGTTATAAGAATTGCAACAAAAATCAATCCACACCCAAGCCAACCATATATTGATAAAATTTCACCCCCAATAAGGGATCCAAATAAAGCAGCAAAAACAGGTTCAAGAGAAAAGATGACTGCTGTTTGAGTGGGCGGAACATATTGTTGACTCCAATTTTGAAATAGGATTGTTAATGTCATAACCCCAATTCCCATATAAGTCATTACATACCAAAAAGCAGGAGAATATGAGAATGACCCATAAGACTCTTGAATCAAAAAAGAACTGATAAACCCTGTAACACATATCACGACAATTTGAACAATCGAATAATTATAGATATCTACAAGCCGAACG
>JAHLWJ010000592.1 GCA_019057975.1 Promethearchaeota archaeon
TTAAAATATTTTTTAGCAGATCGACTTTTGATTGTGTAAACTCTAATAGAAGGATTGGTTAATTCTTACTATAATGTTGGATTTGTGAAAAAATATGCAACTATGCTTATTTTTAACATAAAAATGTGGTTTCGTCAAATAATTTTAAGAATACGATATTTTTAAAAAGAAGGAAGGGGGAGATTTAGGAGTCATATATAGACAGGAGAACCCATGAAGACTCTTTAGCAATTTTTACCGATGGTATTTTTGGGATAGAATAGCTAGCTTCTCTTGCATTTCTTCTGTAATATCTCCCTTTTTGTATCGCCATAGCCAATTACCGCTAACCGTTCCCGGGTAATTCATCCTCGCTTGGTTATCAAGGCATAAAATATCTTGAAGCGGAACTATTACAAAATTTGCATTTGTTTTGTAAACCACTTCAATCAGTGCCCAACAAACCTTTTCTTCACTCATACTATTATTTATGCCATAGTATTTTTCTAATATTTTTAATACTCTCATATTTTTTAATTGTCCTAACCCTCTGTACCATCCCAGTAATGTATCATTATCATGTGTTCCCGTGTACACAACACAGTGTTTTTCATAACCGTCTGGTTTTGATTTTATAGGAGTTTTTTCATTAAATGAAAATTGTAAAATCTCCATCCCCGGAAAGCTAAATTTTTTCTTCATCTTATTAACTTCCGGAGTTATAAATCCTAAATCTTCAACTATAATTGGTAAATCCCTCAAGTCATGTTTTATTATGGAAAATAATTCGTATCCAGGTGCTTTTACCCATTTGCCCCTCTCAGCTGTCTTTTCTGAGGCATCAATCTCCCAGTATGCTTCAAAACCCCTGAAGTGGTCTATTCTGATAATGTCTACCTGTTCAACCAGTTTTTCAAAACGTTTTCTCCACCACAAGAAATTATCTTCCTGCATACGTTTCCAATTGAAGTGAGGGTTACCCCAAAGTTGTCCTGTTTTGCTAAAATAGTCTGGTGGTACTCCTGCCACTTTTCGGGAATTGCCTTCATCATCTAAATCGAATAACTCAGGATGTACCCATACATCACTACTATCGTGCGCTATAAAAATTGGCAAGTCCCCTATGATTTTTATACCGTTATGATTTGCATAATTTTTTAATTCGCTCCATTGCTTTGAAAAAATATATTGCAGGAACTCTTGATAGCGTATTTCATCTGTTAATTTGTTTTGATATTTTTCTATAGCTTGTTTTTCTCTGAAGGCAATATCTGTATCCCATCGGTTCCATGCTCTATTATTGAAGTGTTCTTTGAGGGCCATATAAAGACAAAAATCTGGCAGCCAATATTCATTTTCTTTTTTAAACTGCGCATAATTATCGCCTTCTGCTGATTTGTCAAATCGATTAAATGCTTTTAAAAACAACTCATTTTTGAATTTAATTACCTTGGAAAATTCAACTTTGGTTTCTGCAAAGTTTGGGACATTCGTTACTTCTCCCACTTTTAGTAAACCATCTTCAATTAGTTTGTCTATACTAATCAGCAAGGCATTTCCTGCAAAAGCAGAAAAACAATTATAAGGAGACCCTCCAGATGCAGGCGGATTAAGCGGTAATATTTGCCACAGTTTTTGATGCGCTTTTTTTAAAAAATCTATGAAATCATATGCTTCTTCACCTAAGTCACCAATTCCATATCTTGAAGGTAATGATGTCAGGTGCAAAAGCACTCCACTCGCTCTATCAAATTGCACTTTGGTTCACCATCTTTCTTGGTCGTTAAGAAATTTCTTATTTTTGGTATAGTAATTTATAGTAATCATTAATCATTCTATCTACAGAAAAAAATGTCTTGGTCGACTCTATACTTTCTTTCATCATTTCCAACCATTTTTGATGATGGTTATAATATGTAGGAATCACTCTTTCCAGTAATGTATCATAAAGAGCTTTTGCATCTCTTTCATCTTGCTCTTCAACTGTTTCGGGTATATTTTCGTTCCCAATCGCCCAACCGTTAATGCCATTTTTACATGCTTCTGGCCACCATCCGTCTAAAATAGAACAGTTTAGTACTCCATTCATCGCTGCTTTCATACCGGAGGTACCACTTGCTTCATTCAGTCTTCTCGGGTTATTCAGCCAAACATCACAGCCTCTGGTAAGTATTTGTCCAATCTCCATATCGTAATTCTCAATAAAAACTACGCTATTAGGATATTTTCTTGACATTTCGACTAAGTTTAACACGACTTTTGTACCCATTATATCTAATGGATGTGCCTTGCCCGAGAAAATAATTTGAACTTTTCCATCTTTTAAATATTTTTCTAATCGTTTTTCATCTTTAAATATTAAATCACTTCTTTTATAAGAAGTAGCCCTTCTGGAAAATCCAATTAATAAGGAATCAAGATTTAACCTAACCCCACATCGCCTTTCAACAAAATTGATTAGTTCTTTCTTTATTTCCAGGTGATTATTCCACATCTCATCTAAGTTTAAAAACTTCTTTCTCATTCTTTTGTCTACCCATGTTCCAACATGAATTGCATTGGTTATTCCAATGATTTTTGATCTGTTATCTGTTTTTGCCCACATTTTGTTTGCTGTTTGCGTATGCAATTCAGATACAGCATTTGATTTTCTGGATAGTCTTAGTGCTGCCACTGTCATATTAAACGGTATCCCTCCAATACGATTCATTTGTTCTACTGAAAAACCTAAATTTGCCCCCATATACACAAGCGTTTTTAGGTTATGCTTTTCATTTCCTGCTTTGATTGGAGTATGTGTTGTAAAAACTACTTCTTTACGTGTTGATTCCCACGCTTTATCAAATGACATGCCTGCGTTTATTTTTTCATTTATCAGTTCTAATCCGGCTAAAACCGCGTGACCTTCATTAAAATGATATATATCTACTGGAATATTAAGAGCCCTCAAAGCTCTAACGCCACTAATGCCCAACACTATTTCTTGT
>JAHLWJ010000127.1 GCA_019057975.1 Promethearchaeota archaeon
TTTCCGATTTTTTAATGATAAATTGACTTAATAGAGCATTGTAGAAGGAAAGATTTGGAGCTTGCGTTTTTCCATAATATTTAAGGATAGAATTTAAGCTCGTATACATATCTGGTGGACATCCTGGAAGTTCAAGTATGGATTTGTTTACTTTCTCTTTCACGATAGGTTTTTTTTGGGAAGATTTCTCTTTCTTTACTTTGTCTCCTACGGTTTTAATGATATTATCGTTTTTTAGCACTTGAATATGTCGAAAATCATGATTCTTTGTAGTTTTTACCGCACAGTCTCCAAAAACTATAATATTTTCTACTGTCTCGGGTTCAAGAGGATTCTCACCGATCAGCACTGACTGTTTTCTTATATACTTTAAATCTTTTGTCATGTGAGTTTTCATAAAATTCAATAGATGATACGCCTCTTTGAAGCACCCAGAACAAATTCTTCCCGTTTGCAGATATGTGTTATTAATCGTAATTTCATTCAACTTATTAACTGAGAAATTAACTGTTAATTTGTTACCATCAATCCTTTCGCCTTTTAAATTAATTTTAGAAACATTAGTTATTCCTAATTTTCTGTTTCTAGCTTCTAAGAGGATTTCGCTACTTGATACATCAATTTTTAATAAATTTAAAGTGATTATGTCCACTGCTACAGCATCAGATCCAAAAACTACTAAACCTGTACGAATCAAATTTGAATCCTTGTAAATTAAGGGTCCAGCGCCTTCCAAGAAATAAAACATGTCGTTTATTACTAAACAAGGCTTTTTAATAGTGAAAACATCGAGAATGTTTGATATTAAATCTTGCTTGTATTGGTCTAATAACAAATAATCTTTCCCACTCCTAACTAACATATCAATTTTCTGAGAATTAGAGGATGCTAAAGAATAACAATTCAGTAATGAAAGCGTACACTTGAATAAGGGGTCAACGCTTATTTGATTGAGTATAATTAATTTATCAGATTCAAGTACTCTCGTTGGATATTCGATATTTTTTCCGTTTACATCGATGTTACTAAAGGGGGACATTACCTGATCGTCCAAGGATATTAATTCGGCGTCAAGGTTTTCTAAGTAGGATTTGAGCTCTAACGTGTCACTAAGCGTGCTGGTTTTTACACCGTAATCTGGAATCCCTCCAACATATATTTTTTTTGCTCCTGCATCCTTGCACAGTATAATTAATGATCTAAGGGAATCCATACTTACATTAACAGGAAAGCCACTAGGTGCTCTTAAATTAATTTTGATAAATACTGTATCTTCTTTTCCTATAAATTTTGAAATACCACCAAGTAATTCAATTCCTTTGTTTATAGTCTTAGCCGGACTATCGTTTTTGGTTATAGCAACATCAGTGCTATTAACTTTAGATTTCTCAATCATTACTAAATATTAAAATTAAATAATCAAATAAATCTTTATTAAAATATTAGGAGTTGTTATATTTTATGGAGCAAAACACAACAAAAATACTCTTAGAAGCAACGCAATTTAAAATCCCCTCTGATACTATAGGGGTAGATATTGGGCAGAGTCTTACGAAAATTGCATTCCGCAAAGATAACGAAATTATCCTTAAAATAGGAGAGACAAATTTTAAGGAAGTAGAGGAATTTCTTGATGAAAATAAAAGTAACTTTAATACGATTAATTTTACGGGCGGAAAAGCTTACAAGCTTTATAAAAAATATTCAAACAGTATCAATACTAACTTAATCAACGAATTTAAAGCAAATGTAAGAGGGTTAGAATATCTTTACGAATCTTACAAGAAAAAAGCATTACCTCCGTCTCTTATTGTCACGTTAGGAACAGGGACTTCATTAGCCCTAAAAAGAGACAGAATTGAACATGTGGGTGGATCTGCTATGGGAGGAGGTTTCTTTATGGGATTAATTAAATTACTATTTAATATGAGTGATTATTTTGGCGCAATTGAACTTGTTCGTAAGGGGAATCGATTTAACATTGATTTAAAAGTAGCTGACATTTACAATATTGAAGATACCAGAGTTGATAAATTATTTAGAGAATTTACAGCAGCCTCTTTAGGTAAGATTAATAAAGATTTTGATAGCAAATCGCTAAAAAAAGAAGATTTAATGAGTTCCCTAATTGGAATTATTGGAGAAAATGTTGGAACGATTGCTACTCTTATGGCTGAAAATTATAACCTGAAAAATATTGTTTTTTGCGGAGGGTTTCTATTAGAGAATAAATCATTAAAACAGATTTTATCACTACTCTGTAAATTCAAAAAGAAAAAAGCTATTTTTTTAAAAAACTCAGAATATTGTGGGGCTATTGGAGCTCTTTTTTTTAATAATAAATAGAAAAAACAATCAGAGTTAAGATAAAGTGTGCCCATGGGAGATATTTACTCATCGATTTGTAGTCCGAAGACTATTCTCGTAAATACACTATAATGGGCACATAGAATGTTAAGGAAAGGTAGTTTAAATAGTCTCTGAGTGTTTCCTTAGCATGTCTTCGTTAGTTTTTCCCATTTTGATTGCGAGCTCAGCGATTATGGCATCCAAATATACGAATGCAGCTATCTCGAACATGGTCCCTTCTGGAGTAAGAATAGCGGTATCGTCGTGAAGATCGATCTTATCTCTTTTAGTACGACCCTTTAGCTTTATAGTAATATCAGCAACTCTCCCTATAATAGTCTCGGGATGGGAAGTAATTGAAATTATACCAAAAGGTTTAGCGGTATTCACGTAATTTTTGAGAAGACTTACCACGATCGATGTTGTTCCTGATCCAGACAGAACTATTAAAACATCCTCGTTTGTAAGTGCAGGTATTGACCCTAAATTAGTAACCATATAAACATTTGCTCCAAGGTGAACTAATCTTGTCGCAAAGCATTGTAAAATAAAAGCAGAGCGCCCACTTGCTAATAAGAAGAATTTTCTCTTCTTTACTAACCCATCGTAGACCAGATCGATAAATTTCTTAGTATGTGAAAAGTGTTTTGGTTTGCTTAGATGTTCCATATTGTCTCGAAGATTTCCCAGGATCACATCCATAGATTGAAATAAAATCTCTCTTTCTTTTCCATTAAGCTTCTGTTCACTACTAATTTTATCAGCCATATCAAATCAAAAATCTTGTTTTTGTGGATATAATATAAAGAAGCATCGATTTAAAAAATACATTTTGGTTAGAGTAAGTTCAATCCTAGACTTTATAAAAACCACTTATCAAGGGATTAATTCTCTAATACTGCCCATTTGTTAATATTATTTATTATTAAGAAAAAATAAAAAAAAATAAAAAAAAGATTTTTATTTATAATTTTCTTTTCTTATGAACTATAAGCCCCAAGATACTAGCAGCTATAAAAAGGAAAAAAAAATTACTAAACGGAATCCCACCAGATGGATTAATGCAGGTGGGAGGAACAGATATCTCAAAGCTGATAAACATGATTTCTTTATCTGTACCCCATACGCCATCAGTATTATCATCCCATATTACACAAACTTGATTATTATTAATAGCTATCTTGGGATTATCGCTATATCCATCATTCCAGTAACTACTATTATAACCGTCTGAAATTACGGTGGCATTAGACCATCCTGTTGCGATAGTGTATTGAGCGTACATGATTTCGGTATCTATACCCCAAGCGCCGTTAGTTTGATCTTGCCATACTACATGAATTACATTATTGTTATCAACTGCGATTTCAGGGATTATGCTAGATTCATAGTTCCAATAACTCCCACCATAACCATCTGAGATTATAGTGATATTAGAAAAATTCACCCAACTTGATTTGAGATCGTAATTATTAAATGGGCTAGAAGAAGTTATTATAGGGCCTAATGTGCTTAATAAGAGACTACAAATAAAGAATTGTATTATTATAAAATATATAAATAAGGGTTTTTTTTTCATTATTTTTAAACATTTTTTGAAAATTAGATACTGAAAAAATATTCTTCTTTATATTTAATTGTTGATATTCTACGAGATTTTTCTTTAAATAAACACTGAAGTTTAAGGGAGAAAAGATAATTAATATAACATTATTGCTTGTGCTCAATTTTATATCAACAAATAGAAAAAATAATCAAGCTCAATATAAAACATATCCATAAAAAATATCTTTTCATAGAAATGATTAAACAATCATTTTGTCAATGGAACAACAATTTCATTTGACCTTCCCTAGTTTCAATAGAGTATTTTTTCCTTAGATGAAGTATTAAGTAATATTTTTTACTCCTTTTTATTAAAAAGGTAAAACTTGTAATTTCTAATTCTCAATTTTTTTTTCCAAATCTATAAATAGTTAAACAGAGAGATCTAAACTAGTTTTATTTTTCATAGAAAAGACAAAAAGCTGATTGAAATTTTAAAAAAAACACAAATAATAATATTAACATGCTTTTTTTCTCTAGTTATGCTTAATCCTTTAGTTTTTATTGAGACAGAATTGGATTTAGAAAATAATAAAAATATAATAGATTTTCCAAAATCTTCCCCCACGAATGATATGATGATTACGGGAAATATTTCTCTTCATCATAATTGGACTCGTCATGGAAGGTCGGCAGAGGTTGCATTTGTGTCTGAAGCTAGAGAGGTGTATGTTGACGATAATGAAAATAAGTATATGGCTGGAATTTTTTTTGATAATCTGGACAATTATGTTTATGTAGAAAAATATGATTCTTTAGGGCAATTTCAATGGAATATTTCTTGGAATGGTGGTTTAGATATCGGTTTTAATTTTTTATCAGGAGCAGTAAATAAGTATCAGGAGGTTTATTTAACAGGTGGTCATATAGTTGAGGGTGGTGGTCTTACATCAAATTCTGATGTGTTTTTATTAAAAATTAATAGTGGGGGTAGTGTAGGTTGGGTTCGATCATGGGGTCTTGGAGGTGATAGTGATTTTAGGGATATTGGATATGGCGTAGCGTGTGATTCATCGGGAAATCCATATGTGACAGGGAGAATGTATTATAATTTTCCACAAAGTTCAAATCTTTTATTATTAAAGTATAATCGGAACGGAAATCTACTTTGGGAGAGAAATTGGGATTATGCTAGCGCCGTTGATCAAGGAAATTCTATTGAGATTGACTCCAATGATAACATTTACATAACAGGTTATACGAGGGATTCCAATTGGAATTTATGTTTACTAAAATATAATAACTCTGGTGATTTTGAATGGGCACAAGTCTGGAATCCAACTGATCATTCTACTGGAACATCATTAGCGATTGATTCAGTAGATAACATTCTTGTAATTGGATCGTATCAAAGAGATCCTGGTAATATAAAAACTGCATCTCTTTTAAAATTTAATTCCTCGGGTAATCTTAACTGGAATATATCAATGCTTAGTCCTGACGATGCCGAATTAAATAATATCATAGTTGATCCTTTTGATAATTTATATATTCTGGGTAATGGAAACTTTTTCAATGATTCCCATTCGTTTTATATCTTCAAATTTAACTCATCAGGCCAATTACCAAATTATGGATATAGTGATAATTTCTTTTCAGATAAAATGAATTTAGATTGTGATTCATATGGTAATATTTACCTTGTTGGTTGGTATGATTATGTTAATTATAGAAGTTTTTCTTTGGCAAAATATAATGCTGATTGTGATAATGATGGGTTAAATAATCAATTTGAAATGGATGTATTAGGCACTGATCCGAACGATCCTGATTCTGACAGTGATAATTTAATTGACATGGAAGAATATGAGGGAAATATATATTGGAAATACCCGGCTCCAACGGATCCACTAGATCCTGATACAGATAACGATAATTTGACCGATTATGAAGAATTGTTAATTTACTTAATCGATCCAAATGATAATGATACAGATGATGATAACTTATCTGATGGTGAAGAAGTGGGTATTTATAATACTGACCCTTTAATTAGTGACTCTGATTCAGACGGTTTATCGGACTGGTCAGAAGTTATTTCCTATAATACCAATCCCTTATCAAATGACACGGACTCAGATACAATGCTCGATAAATGGGAGGTTGATAATGCGCTGGATCCATTAGTTAATGACACAATATTGGACCCAGATCTTGATCTCTTGACAAATTTGGAAGAATATTTATTAAATACAAACCCAAGGAATAATGATAATGATAATGATAATTTAATTGATGGACAGGAAATATATTCATATGGAACCAATCCTCTTATAAGCGATACTGATGGCGATGGTTTGTCAGATGGTAGGGAAGTAAATACCCACAGTACTGATCCTTTAGTTAGCGACTCTGATTCAGATGGCTTATCGGATGGTGTGGAAGTCAATTCTTATAATACTGATCCTTTATCAAATGACACAGACTCAGATACCATGCTTGATAAATGGGAAGTTGATAATGCGCTGGATCCATTAGTTAATGACACAAATGAAGATCCTGATAGTGACAATTTGCTTAATATCGAGGAATATCAGATGGACTGCGATCCTCAGGATGATGATACCGACAATGATGGCTGGTTTGATGGTGATGAGGTTCATATTTATGGGACTGATCCTACCGATCCAAACAGTCATCCAAATCCGCCATCACCAGGTAATATTCCAAGTTTTTCTCTCTTTATAATTGGATTGGTTAGTATACTATCGATTTTTGCCATTCTTCCTAAAATTAAACTAAAAAAATAAAGAAATTTCCTTTTTGCCATCTTTTTATATTTTTTAATTATAAAATCTTCTCCAAAAAACATCTCTAATTGTCTATAACTAATTTTTAAAGGAAGTTAGGCTTAAATAAAATAGCAATAAAGTATTTTTATTCTAATTTTTCTTTTCTTTATTTAATTTAATCGATGGTTATGTTTAGAAAATTAATCTAGAAATATTTAAATAATAAATAAGAAGTAATATCATAATATCTAAAAAGATGAGAATCAATGGATTCAAAAAAAAAATATTTCATTTTAGGGATTTCTTTATTTATTGTTATTAATTTAAACCTCATTGGTAAGGAACCACAACGAGTAAAAAAAACTTTTATACCTCAAGCTTCAATATATTGGGATCTTACTGGTTCTCCAATATATATTGATGATACTCTTCAAAGTGCTAATTGGTCCAAAACTGCCTTAGAAAATCCTTGGTGCTTTGGATCTGGAACCTGGAATGATCCTTACATAATTGAAAATGTAACTATGAATGGTCCAGGTGCTGGAAATGCAATAACGATACGTGGATCCCATAAATATTTCATTTTAAGAAACTGTGTAATCTTTAACGCAAAAAGGGGTATTTTAATCGAATATTGTAGCAATGGCTTAATTTTTAATAATACTGTTTCAAATAATGAAATTTTTGGAATTGAAATATTTCATGGTCAAAATATCACAATTCAAGAGAATATTGCAAATAGTAACGGTTATGGGATTAGGCATGCTTTTTGTGATAATCTAACAATTACAAATAATACGGCATTATATAATGCAGACGATGGTTTGACAGTCTCTTATACTAAAAATACTGATATCAGTTATAACATTCTTTCAAACAATGCTCGTAGAGGTTTAATATTGGCTCGTAGTTATAATTTGACAGTTAATAGTAATGAGATCGAAAATGCCTTATATGAAGGTGGTATTCTACAAGAGGTTTATAATAGTAAATTTGAAGAAAATGTGATTAGTTTTAATTTGAGGGGGGGAATACTAATACGCGATTGTCATAATAATACTTTTTCTAACAATAAACTCTATAACAATTCTAAATATGGGATTGATATCTTTGAAAGTCTTAATAATAATTTTACTTCGAATAGTTTTCTCGGGAGTGGTCTTTTCGTTGAAGGTAATATTGGAGGATTAGGTTCTAATAATGTAGAAACATCTAATCTGATAAATGGTAAAGTTTTATATTTCTACTGTGATGAAAATGATTTAATTGCTTTAGATTTTGCGGACGCAGGTCAAGCACTATTATTAAATTGTACAAACTCTGTCGTCTCCAATTTAGATATCTCATTTGTGAACATTGCGGTTTTTCTTATAGGGAGCACAAATAACGATATTGAAAATAATGATTTATCAAATAACAACATAGCAATTAGATTAATTTCAAGTAATTTAAATTCTATTTCAAACAATTATCTTCATCATAATTTAGATTTTGAAATTGATCTTGACTCTTGTCATCAAAACCAAATACACAATAATACAATATTCAATAGCACCGGAGAAGGAATTCGATTGGTTTTGAGTAATGATAATACAATTTCAAAGAACTTTATTAAATATACGCCTGAAATGGGAATAGTTTTATCTCGAAGTGAATATAATAATATTTCTGAGAATACTATTCAGTATTGTGAAGAAGTAGGTGTTCATATTTATAGTGGAGATTATAATATTATCAGTCACAATTCAATTAATAATAACCATATAGGGATCGCTTTATTTCATAGTGATAATACTGATATAAGTGATAATAATGTTATTGGAAATGATGATTGTATTACAGAATACAACTGCGTAGGAACTATTCTTAATAATAATCAATGCGAAGAAAGTCCACCTAGCCCTAGTATAATAGGTTATGATTATATCGTAATCATTTTTACACTATTAACAAGCATTTCTCTGATTTCGCTTAAAAAAATTAGAGATACAAGAAATAAAAGAAGATAATAATTACCCAAATTTTTTCCTATTTTTTTTTTTTATTAAATATTTCAAAGTAGGTCTGGTTAACTTTCTCTTGATCCATATAAACTGTAAAGGTATTTATTGAGATTGCTTCCATATTTAGCAGATTCTTCTGACCAAAGTCTTACTATGATGTCATGAGTAACATGTCTACCAATCAATTCTTTACTAACAACCCTCATTTGTCTTGCCGAATAACCTTGACTAAATAGCGAAATAATTCTAGGCTTCCACCAATATTCATCTCTAGCTCGATAAAAATCCATATTTAGTATTTCAGGAATCCAACGGGTTACATGGAAGTGATCCCATCCAAATATGAATTCAATATCTTTTTTGTCATATCCTAAACCAATTAATAGCTTCAATATTTCTTGGTCTATTTCTTTGACTGATAATCCCGCATTAACCCAGTCTTGTAATTTCGATTCATCAATTTCTTTTTTATTTAGTAATATCTTTTCAACTTCAGGATATAATCTATAAATTCTGTTAGCTTCTGGTAAGGAAATACCAAAAACTTCATAAGATTTTTTATATAATGTTCTCTCTCCAATTTTAAGTTTGTTAGCCATATCAGTATAATGAAGTTGTTGTCGAATCAATTTGATAAATAAACTTTCATCCACTTCTATCCATTGAGAATGAGTTTTCCCTTTACGCGCATTCTTAATTCTTTTTTCTCTCATTCTTTCATCATATATGTCATTTACTCCAAATGCATCTCTAGCTCCTGTGAATGTGTTGAATCCTATAGCTGTTAACATAGCGTATAAAGTAGCTTGTTTAATTTCCATTTCCATTTTAATTTCAGATGTCGAAAAACCCTCTTTTATTAGTTTTTCAAATCGTATTAGAGATTTTTGCTCAATCGTATCTATTTCAGATTTTGTTCTTATAATAAAATGTCTAACTCTAGAGTTATAGATCTTTAATCCCCCAAAATACTGCCTAGCATCATCTATTGAATAAATACTAAGTTTCGCCCAAAATTCTTGAATTTTAGAATAGATAATTTGATCCGGTACACGAAATTCCATTGCTATCTCTGATATGAATAAACCACGCTTTACTAGATTTTTAAGTTCGCCTTCTTGAATAAAACTAAATTCAGCTGCGTTTTTATCACTTAATGTCAAACATCTGTAAGTTCCTCCTCTTGTAACATTGTATCCATAAAGTGGAACAATTTCGTTATTTTTAATTGCGAAATAATCTAAAACACATGATTTTCTTTTCTTAATTTCTTCTATTTCCAGCTTATTTAATTCATCTTGATTCGAAGCGTAATAAATTAATTTGATAGTAAATTCATCATTTCTTGTTCTTGCGAAACCGTCACTCACTTTTACAATTTTTAAATCAATTTTTTTTTCTAAATAATACTTTATCGCCTTTCTGAGATATTGATTACTTGGATCACGTAAATGTTCTGCAAATCTAACGAATATATCTCGAATAGTTTGCCCAATATATACTTTACTTGTTCTATTATCAGTAAAAAGGTATATTGCTCCATAGTTCTCGTCTTCATTATTTATCACATTGATAAAAGGCTCTGTATTAACTGATGTAAGTAAGCCTTCGATGTCATGTTTGGTAAATTTCTTTGTTATTCCTTCCTTGAAAAAGTCATAATAAACAGAATAGCGATCAAAAGCCGTAATTCGGTTTTTCTTGGTGTTTTTTCCTTCAGGAGAAAGACCGAGGAGACATCTACAAGTTCCCATATTAAGGATGCAGTCATAATATTTTTTCATTTCAAAAAGGGATATTCTTCTCTCTTCTTCTATTCCAAGTAGTTTAGACTCTTCATTTAAATATAGGTTCTGCCAAGCTTGAAGTGCGTTCTTTAAATCATGAGAAAGTGGTTTGAGTTGATTGATATCCGTGAGGATTTCCGAATGAATTCGAAGATGTTTAAGGAGCCTTGTATATTGCAACGTGATTTCTTGCATTCCATCTCTTATCGCTTTATGTAGGCTGTGTGTTTTCAAAGTTTTTTCACCCTTTAAGGTTTTTATTTGTTTTTTAGTCAATTTTTTGAGATAAGCATTAGAAAGAGAATCCATGTAACGAGAAATTATCGGAGCACCCCTTCCAATGGTTATGCAGTATACCCAACTATGAATAAATGATTGTAGATCTTCAGGAAATTCTTTTTTAATAAGAGTAAGTAAATCTTCAGGGGGAAGCCCTGCTTTATCGAATAAACAGGACAGTGCAGCATCAATAAAAATACTAATCCTTTCGTCTATATAAACTAAAGGAGTGCTATGTTTTTTGCATTTTGGATACTTATTAAATCCAAAAAATCCAAATTTCAGTGGTTTGACTCTTGTTAGATTCTCACATCCAAATTTTGGACAGATTGCGATACGATCTTCTTCTAAGAATTTTCGATTTACTTGAGAATGTGCCTTCATGAAATCAACTCCTCCGTAAGTTGCTTCATTTTCCTGTTTTTTTTCTTAATCCCTTTTTCCGGAGCTATTGATGTGAGTTCTTTTTCTAAATTATAATAATTCTCCCCTAACTCAGCATAGAATTCGTAGAATGCATGATTCATATTTTTACGCGTTTTACATGCTTCTATAGCAACTTGTATCAAAGTTTTAAGAAAGGAAAGGTGATCAAAAAGGTCTTGCTCCGAAAAATAATGAATTTTCTTAAATACTTGAAAAGTTAAATCTTCCACTTCTTTCAAGAGAGATGTAGTTAAATGGTTATGTTTAATAGCAGTTTGGCTAAAAAGTGTTTGAATTTCTTCCTCTATGCTCCTTTTACTGATTCCATCAATTTTATTCAGGAGTTTAATAAACTTTAATGCTAGGGATTCGAACTGTTTTTTGTTTTCATAGAATTTTTCATCTTTTAACTTCGCTGATATATTGGAGTTGGAACGAAACCTACATCGAATTGTATTAGTCTTAAGATTTAGTAAGGATCGAACTTGTCGTGAAAGTTCATTTATTTTTCTCACACCTTCAACCTCATACAATCCAGAAACTATATCATCATCTTCAAAATCTAAGTATGAATTATCAAGATCAAATGACATTTCGATATCACTATTTTTTTATATTATAGTACTCCATTGAAATAGTTGTATTTAAAGAAAAAAATGAAATTTGATCTAAAGAAGAAGAAGAATGAATCTAAGTGTCTAATAAAAATTAAAAAAAAAAGATAAAAAATAAGATGGGAATTAAAATTAATTAAAGCTCATTTCCTTTATTTATACTTGATCGACAATAGGAGATCATTTTTGGTGATCTATGAAAAACGGACTCGAAGAGAGCACGAAATTTTTCGATTTGCATGCATTGTGAAAGCTCGAGCTTGTTCGGTTAAACCAGTAGCGGTCTTTTCAAGATGGTCAATTA
>JAHLWJ010000593.1 GCA_019057975.1 Promethearchaeota archaeon
TGAAAAGCATGATAAAAGATTTTGAAGGAAAAGTCGCAGTAATTACAGGTGGAGCGAGTGGTATTGGACTGGGACTTGCTAAAGCTTTTACTAAGCGTGGAATGAAACTAGTTCTCGCAGATATTGATAAAAAAACGCTCGATAAAGTCTCCAAAGAATTCAGTGATAATAATGTTGAGGTGATGACTGTGGTAGCTGACGTTAGTGATCCTGAACAAGTAGCACATCTTGCAGATATATCTTATGAGTGTTATGGTCATGTAAATATACTTTGTAATAATGCAGGGATTGGTGCTGGAGGTCTTATACGATTTATAACCCAGGAGAATTGGAATTGGACTCTTGGTGTTAATTTATATGGGGTTATCTATGGTATTCAATCTTTTTTAAATCGAATGTTAAAGAGTGCAGAACCATGTCATATTATTAATACATCTTCTTTGGCAGGATTAATACCTGGAGGGGACGATGGGCCATATAGTGCCTCCAAGTCTGCTGTAATAGCATTAAGTGAGAAATTAGCATTAGAATGCTTCAATACTAATGTGAGTGTTTCTGTGATATGTCCTGGTTTTGTTCGTTCAAATATAGTGGAAAATTCGGAAATCCTTAGTAAAACACGGTTGGGGCTTTGGCAATCACCACCAGTCATAGATGAATCTGGTAATGAAAATTCGAAGAAATTATTAGAATTAGGAATGGATCCCGAAATCATGGCTGAATTGGTAATTAAAGCAATTGAGAATAATATCTTTTATATCTTTACTCATCAAGAATATCTACCTGTGTTGAAAGCTCGTTTTGAGCGCATCTATGATGATACTCTAAAATTACATGATGGGCTTGTAGAACATCAAAAATTTAAAACGAAAATCTTTCAGAATGATTCACCCGCATTTACTGTAACTTACCCCGATTATTTTATAGAACTAAGTCCAGGTCCAACGACGAAAGCTCTCTTTGTTGCTTCCTATGCAGATTGTAATTTTGAAATCTATGTATCTAAAATATCTCCTAAGAGACGTTTGGAAGAAGTCCCTAAAAAAATTGTGAGAAGTTTGAATTTCATGGCGAAAGAGATTAAGATTATTTCCAATGAACCAAAAAATCTGAGAGATGGAACACCTGCATATGAGACTACAATTGAATATAAATTAGTTGGAATCATTAAGGTAAGAAGTGTGCACCTCTCTGTTTTTAAGGATGAAAAATGGATACGCGTTAGCGTTAACGCTGGTGCTAACAATCTTAATAAAAATTTCATAGATATAATACGCTCTCTTGAATTTAAGTGATTAAATTAATACGAGGTAAAGAATAAGTAAATTATAATTTTTTTTTTTTAGCTTAGGATTTTGTTGAATTTCTTATTAATAACGAAAAAAAGAAATAAAAAGAAAATGGGAGCAAATAAGAATTAATTAATTTTAAAATTTTTCAAGTTCTTCTTTCATTTTCTCATAGAAATCTAATGATTCTGGATTTCTTAAAGCACCTCTATTTGCTATTGCCATTCCATGGATTATCTTAGAAACCGCAATCTCGACCTTTTTATTACTGAAAGTATAAGGGATACCATCTTCGGGTGCTTCAAAAATTAACTTAGGTACATGTCTTGGTGAGGTCTTTTCACGTAAAGTTTGCCTAATTTTGGCTTTTAAATCATCATTCAATTCATAATCCTCATTCAGAAGTACAAACATAATTATTCTTATATCCCCTTCCCATTTCTGACCAATAACTAATGAATCGGTGATTTCAGGAAGTTGCTCAATAACATTATAAATCTCTGCTGTTCCAATTCTGACTCCAGAAGGTTTCAGAACAGCATCAGAGCGTCCCCAAAAAGTTATTCCACCAGTATCACTATGAATTACGATATAATCACCATGACGCCACACATTCTTACCTTCATCTTTAAAATCATTAAAGTAGGCTGCTTTATATTTTGTCATATTATCATCATCTTCCCAGAAGTAAATAGGCATTGAAGGGGAGGGGGCTTCACATACTAATTCAGCTTGTTCATCAAGAACTGGTTCACCACTTTCATTATAAGCCTGAACCTTCATTCCTAGTGATTTTACTTGTAGTTCACCAGAATATACCGGAAGTATGGGTAATGCACAAGCAAAACACCCATTAAAATCAGTCCCTCCGCTTATTGAATTGAAATATAAATCTTTTTTAATATTTCTATACACATATTCAAATCCTTCAGGTGAGAGTGTAGATGCTGTTTGAGAGATTTCTCGAAGTGAACTTAAATCATATTTTTCAGTTGGTTTTGCGCCTATACCCATGAGATGATGGATGTATGACGCGCTAGTTCCAAATATAGAAATTTTATATTTTTCTATTAGTTCAAACATTCGAAGAGGATCAGGATAGAGAGGATTTCCATCATATAGGAATACAGTTGCCCCTACAGCTAGTGAACTTATTAACCAATTCCACATCATCCAACTAGGAGCAGTTATATAAATTATTACATCTGAACGTTTAAGATCAGTTGATAGTATTAATTCTTTTAGATGATTTATTAAAACTCCTCCTACACCTTGAACCATACATTTAGGTTTCCCTGTAGTGCCGCTTGAAAACATAACATAAACAGGATGATCAAAGGGTAATTGCTCGAAATCGAGTTTAGGATTCTCCTCCTTAGAAATGAAATCATCCCAATGAACTGCATTAGGAATACTACTTATATCTGGTTTTCCATCTGAAACATATGAAACAACAACAACGTTTTCAATTGAAGGAATTGCTTCAACCACTTTTTTAATATTAGGAATAGTTTCAAAAACTTTATCTCTATAATAATAACCATCTACAGTGAATAGCACTTTAGGCTCAATTTGCCCAAATCGTTCAATTACGGCACTTGCTTGTAATTCTGCACCACATGAAGCCCAAACAGCACCTATGGCAGTAGCAGCTAGCATTGCT
>JAHLWJ010000594.1 GCA_019057975.1 Promethearchaeota archaeon
GGATATCTTCAAGAATGTTTTAGATCAGATTGGCCAATGTTTAAAAAGTTTGGGCAAGCTTATATTACTATCGCATTTCCAAATGTAATCAAGGCATGGCATATGCATAAAATTCAAACAGATAATATGACTTGTATAAACGGAAATGCTAAATTAGTTTTATACGATGATAGAAAGACAAGTTCAACATATAAACTAATTAATGAATTTTTTTTTGGTGAAAAAAATCCCCTTTTAATAACAATACCCCCTAATATTTGGCATGGGTTTAAAGCTATTGGTAATGAAAAAATGATTGTACTCAATATTCCTACTGAATTATATAATTATTCTGAACCAGATGAGCATCGATTACCCTATAATTCTAAAGAAATTGATTACGAATGGGATATTAAAATGGGATAATGTTTAATAAACACTAAGGGTTGATGAATATGAAATCTTTGCTAATTACGGGGGGAATGGGCTTCATTGGGAGTAATTTCATACGGTATGTTCTCAACTTAAATCAGGAGTTTAAAATCATAAATGTCGATAAACTGACTTATGCGGGAAATCCTGAAAATTTAAAATCTATAGACCAGAAATATCCCGAACAATACAAATTCTATAAAGTTGATATTTGTGATTTCGAATCCATTGACAATATAATTATTAAGAATAATGTAAATTATATAATTAATTTCGCAGCTGAATCACATGTAGATCGTTCAATTAATAATCCTTCTCTATTTTATGATACGAATGTATTTGGAACCATTAGTTTATTAAATGCAGCGAAAAAGAATAGAATTGAAAAATATCTTCAAATTTCTACTGATGAAGTCTATGGATCTTTGGATTTTCAAGAATCCCCTTTCAATGAAACGCATCAGCTTTTACCAAATAACCCTTATTCAGCAAGTAAAGCTTCTGCAGATTTATTAGTGAGGTCATACTTTAAAACTTTTAATTTACCAATTAATATTACTCGTTGCTCAAATAATTATGGCCCGTATCAATTTCCTGAGAAATTAATACCCTTAATGATAAATAATGCCCTAAAAGATAAAGAACTCCCGATTTACGGTAAGGGTATAAATATTAGGGATTGGATTCATGTGAATGATCATTCTATTGCTATATTAAAGATATTACTAGAAGGAAAGATAGGAGAGATCTATAATATTGGAGGAGATTCAGAAATTAATAATATAAATTTAGTCAAGAAATTATTAAGAATTTTGGGCAAACCTGAATCTCTTATCACATTTGTTAAAGATCGCCCCGGTCATGATTTACGTTATGCTATTAATCATGAAAAAATAACTAAAGAATTGAATTGGAACCCTACAGTTAATCTGGAAGATGGGTTAAAGATGACTGTAAAATGGCACTTAGAAAATGAAGATTGGGTTAAAAGTGTTATAACAAAAGAATATTTGACCTATTATGAGAAACAATATAATCGAAGATAAAAATTTACAAAAAATCTTAATTATAGGTGCTAATGGCTTTTTAGGAAAAAATATCCTTCGAACCAGGCATAAAAATAAAAAATTAAGTCAAGAATCTACTTTTATCGCTGCCGATTTACAGAATAACAATATTGAAGAAAATATCCCTTTTCGGTTCATTGATATTACAAATGATAATGATACTCTTAAAAAAGTCAGAAAAATATCTCCGGATATAATAATATTAACTGCAGCGATGACAAATGTCGATCAAAACGAAAGAGAAAAAGATCTTGCAACCAAGATTAATACAGATGGACCGAAAAACGTATTAAAGGCTTGTAAAAAGTTAGGTGCTAAGTTACTTTTTTTATCTACAGATTTCGTTTTCGATGGTTATAAACAAGGACATTATATAGAAGATGACATTCCGAATCCTCTAAGTCATTATGCCAGAACCAAGTATGATGCTGAGCTAGCCATTATTCATTCTGAAACGGATTATCTTATCTGCAGAACTGCAGTATTATATGGCTGGAATTCTGAGAAATTTAATTTTATAACATGGTTAATAGATAAATTAGAGAAGAATGAACTTGTTAAACTGGTAAAAAATCAAATAAACAATCCCACTTATGTAAGAAACTTATCAGAAATTATCCTAAAGTTGATAGAAAAAGACGCAAAAGGAATCTATCATACTGTAGGATCTGAAACGTTGAATAGATATGAAATGGCTTTGAAATGCGCTGAAGTATTTAACCTTAATAAAGAGTTGATAAATCCTATTGAAAAAATTATCCAGCTCGCAATTCGTCCTACAAATGCCGCCTTGGATATAACTAAATTAAAACAATTATTAGGATCTGACATAGCAATATTTAGCTTACTTGATGGATTAAAAGATATGAAGCAAATTAGAGATATTGAATTATCTCATGAAAGAATCTAAAAATTTATTATATTTTTTTAATTAATAAATTAATATTAAATAAGTTCAGCTGAATGAGAAAATATAATGAAAGAACCGAATTCTTCAGGAAACCTAAGAAAGTTCGATTCTCGATACAAAACTCTCGTCAAAAATACTCTGTTTTCTATTTTTCTTAGTTATGGTACTTTCATTATTTCATTATTAACATCGTATCTTTTTGCGAGAATGATTACAAGAGATGAATGGGGTATTCTGATTCTGGCTACTTCCATTATTAGCATTTTTTCAATATTAGTTAATTTTTTACCACCCGGTACAATTTTTGCTATTAATTTTTATATTCCGAGGTATAGAGCGAATAAAGAACTAACTAAACTTAAGTATTTCATTTTAAAGACTTTTTATTTAAGAATCTTGGGAATCGTAATTATCTTTTCTATTGCAATGATCATTTTTGGGATATTTAATTCCAATTTTGCTAATTTTCTAAACGATCATCTTACATTATTATACATATTATCTTTACTTATTATATTAAGTAATTTGGATAGTTATTTTAGTGCGTTTCTTATTGGCTT
>JAHLWJ010000128.1 GCA_019057975.1 Promethearchaeota archaeon
TGCACAGCTGCTGGGTCTGGCTAAGAATTACTATGTGTTTTTTCTTTCCTGTTACCATTGCCCATATGGGGTAAGACAAGCTCATAATAGTAGATTTGGCTGATCCTCTAAATGCAGTTATTACTGCTGATCTTATCTTTTCATTTTCAGTTAAGAAAAACATTTTCTTTTGAAATGCTGCTGTTTTGTATTTTATATAATCGCTTAAGTAAATGATAAAAAACCAGTAATGGGATCTTCTTGCAAGCTCTCTTTTAAATTTTGGGTCTTTTTTTATTTGTTTTTCTATATCCCTTTTACTTACTTGTTTTTTCATTTCTATTACCCCCTTCTAATTCAAATGTTTTATCGGATGATGTAATTTTAAGTGCTTCTTTAATAATTTCTTCTTGCCTTGGAGTTAGCTTTTCTTTGGTTCTGCTAGGTGCCTGCCTTAGTTCAATTCTTGTCTCATATGCTGGGTGATGATGCTTTAACCAGAAAATAATGGCAGTCATATTTTTATCCCTAATAGCACCAAGTAGCTGTGATTCTGCCATATCATTTACAAGAAGGCTTCCTTCAAGAATTGCTGCGTCAGCCTGACTTGTAAACTTGCTATCTTCCTTTTTCCACCTATAGTATGTAGATCTACCAATTCCTGTCTTTTCACAGACAACTTGTACTATTGGAGTTTTTTTAAGCTGCTCTAAGATTAGTTCTTTTTCTTTCTGTATTCGTCTCTTTATAGTTTCTTCCTTTGGGCTGTTTAATTTATTTTTCATTATTTATATCACCTTTTAATCTTTTATATCTTGAAATAATTGTCTTGCAGTAATCTGGGTCTATTTCAACTGTTAAGCACCTTCGTTTCGTTTGTTCACATGCAATTAAAGTAGTTCCTGAGCCTGCAAATGGGTCATATACAATATCACCGACTTTAGAGCTATTTAGTATCAGTCTTCTTATAAGACCAGCTGGCTTGGTGGTGGGATGGAGTGGGCTTTTATTTGGTTTTGGGTAGTAAAGAACACTTTTATCCTTAGATTTAAAAAACTTATGAGCCCCATACCAACCGTACGCAATTAGCTCATGCTTTGCTAGATAATCGCGTCTCCCTATTACCTGATTGCTTTTTACCCATATCAGAAGTTGAGCAAGCTTAAATCCAGAGAAGTCCATTGCCTCTTTTAACGCAAAGATCATCCTATCTGAGTTAAAAATATAGGTGGAGTTTTTTTCTGCAAAGTATGGTTTTACTGCAGTCAGCCAATCAATTGTAAATTGTCTGTAGCTATCTTCATTTTTGAAGGTATCATTTTCTATTATCTTATCTGCCTTTTTAATCTTTCCAAAATTAGCCTTGCTCTCAACATAGCTAACTCCATATGGGGGATCGGCAGCTACTAAGGTAACTTTGCTTGCTCCAATTAGTTTTTTTACTAAGCGGCTGTCCCTGCAGTCTCCACAGGCAAGTTTATGTTCTCCAAGTTTATATATCTCACCTTTTTTAATTAACACGAACTGCTTCACCTCTGGTTAATTTTTTATATCTATTTATTATTAGATCACAAAATATCGGCTCAATTTCTGCTATAAAACACTTTCTTTTCAGCTGCTCGCAGGCAATAAGAGTTGAGCCAGAGCCCCCAAATAAATCAAGGATTGTATCTCCAACTTTTGTGCATCTTTTTAGCGGCTTCTCGTGTAAAGTGGGGGGCTTTTCCGTTGGATGATTATAATTCTGTGCAGGCAGTCTTCTAGCTAGCCAGATGTTAAACAGGTCATATATATCATCAATTATTCTATTTCCCGTTTCCACTTCCTTATTTAGAACCTCAGTTAGATTGGTTAACCCGCCTGTTAAATAGGGATTTCCTATAGTGCCATAAACGCAGGCTTCATAAGCTTTGTTAAATGCTACTTGAGGAGTGACATTCTGATTATTTTTAATCCACAAACATACCCTTTTAAAATCAATACCTATTTGCTTATAGATTTGCTGAAGTAGTCCTATATATCTTTCATCACAGTAGCAAAATACGTGAGCATCTTTTTTTACTTTTCTGAGCGTATTTTGTATACTTTTGGCTAAAAAATCCTTGTATTCAGTCTCTGATTTGTTGTCTTTTGTAAGATGTCCGCCGTATTTTCCTTTGGTTCCTATACCACTGCTATAGTCAAGGGATATATTATATGGCGGGTCAAGGTATACCATGTCAATTTGAACACTGCCAACAAGCCTGTCTACAAAATAGGTATCTGTTGCATCCCCACAGCCAAGGATATGAGCTCCAAGTGTGTATATACATCCTTGTTTTGTCTTAATCTCTTTTATTTTTAACAGCTCTTCCTGGGTGTTGAACTCATCGTCCTCAATAGATAAGTTCTCGTCCCAGATGGCTGATAGGTCGGCCTCATCAAACCCAATATCAAGAAGTAAGTCAATGTCAAAAGATTTTAAAAGGTCGTAGTCCCAATCTCCTGTATTTCTGTTAAGGCGCAGGTTAAGCTCCTTTTCTTTATCAATATCTGGAATGTTTACATAAACCACAGGTATTTTTTTAATGCCAAGCTTTTTGGCAATCTCGTATCTAAAATGGCCACCGACCAGGATATTTTTTCTGTTTGGTGCATTGTTTACTATAAGAGGATCGACAAGGCCAAACCTTTTAATGCTTTCGGTTAGTTTATCTGCTGCAGAGCTGTCCCAGGTCCTAGGGTTATATTCTGCTGGTTTAAGTTCTGATGCATCGATATAAACTACATTTATTTTTTCACTTGTTCTTTTATTTTTAGCCATATTATTCTTTCTTAAAAGAGTATTAATAAAATAAAAGGGAGACCATTTTGGTCTCCCTTTTTAGATTTATAATTTTTAATTATTTTTTAAATTCTTTTATACTTAGGCTACTTTTACCCCACTTTTGTTAAAAATTACTTTCTTTTCCGGATTTTCGAAAAACTTAACTATTATTTCAAACTCACCACTTTTACCTTTATCTATAGTTACATCTACAATTGACAAAGAATCATTAACCGAATCTATTCTGCCTAGCTCAAAAAAGGCTCTTAGGATTGAAAACATTTCAAATTCTGTAATTTCCAAAATATTTTTATCGAAGTATGTCCCTTGGTTTTTTTTCTCACCTTTATTTCTTACCCTATGTGATTCATAATGTTCCCAGTACAGTTCTAACTTTTCTTTATCTTTAAAGTTTAAAATATTGGATA
This sequence comes from Promethearchaeota archaeon, assembly GCA_019057975.1. The sequence continues at coordinate 3,214 of JAHLWJ010000128.1, forward strand.
ATTTTATTATTTTTTTAAGTGTAAATTTATGACGTTTTTTTAAGATATTATAAAAATTAATAATCCCTGGTATATTTTCCTTGTATATTGAAACAGAACCTTTAATGCCTGGTATTTTTGTAACAATGCCAGGCTCTATTAGTCCTTCAGTTCCATAATATTTAAGCATCCTTTTACTAAGCTCAATTCCATACTTTTTCTTAAGAACTTCAATTATTTCATCTTTTGTTAAATATTCACTTTTATGTATTTCTTCAATAGTTCTCATTATAATATTTGAAACATCCTCGTCTTCAAAACTTGATGGAGATAGTGTAGCTATTATATTTCCATCTCTATCGACCGCAGACCATAATACTCCCTTACAATTACCAAACCTATAATTGCTGCATAAAAATCCAGCACACTTATTGCCGATTGCTGTGCAATAATTCTTTTTTTGATAGTTTCCTGAGTAAGGCACTTCTTTTTATTACCCCTTGGACTTAATTTTGGCAACATTACACCTATATTATGGTCAATAATATTTTGTACCATGTTCCATACTATATTATTTTTTTATAACTGTCAAGTATGGTTTTATTTAAGATTTGAAATTTAACTATAAGAACTTAAAAAACAGCTAAGTATTGGTGAAAAATTACTATCAAACTAAAATATTGATTTTATTTATAAAATTTATGGTGAAATTAAGAATAAAATATAAATTATTAGAAAATTAACCGGTAAAATTATTTTAGAGGAAAATTTTAGAGTAGCTTAAATACTGCTGTTAAAATTTATAACTAATCGGCCAGTCCCAATCTTTTCTTAGCTTCTTCTGGATCTATACGAAAAAATATTTTAGGTGGAGCTCTTACAATAATTGAATATTCTTCTACATCAAATATTGCAAAATATTCTCCAGAAAATACAATAAGTTTATGAATAGTGCTCATATCTTCATCTCTTAGTCTTCTTATCCCTTTATTGGTAAGGGCTCTTCCCAGTTTAGTTTGAAAACAGGCGTTGAGTGAATACATTATAAGAGTAAGTATAGTATGTGATACTATAGCACTTTTTTTCTTCATAGAAATCTTAGCTAGATTCCAGCCTTGTTTTAGTTCTCTAAAGAGTTTGTTTTCAATTAAACTTCTAAGCGAGTAGTTATCTATAATCTTTAAAGGCTCAGTAACATCAAGGCTTGTGGCAAATACTTTTTCATGTCCTGGGCCATACTGCCTGCCATTCCACTCTGTTACCATTACACAATTTATTAAGTTTGGTTTAAAATTTTTCTTGTATCTATTTTTGTAGTGCTCCTCATCTCCATACTGATCATATGTTGTAAGAGAAGCTACTGCCAAAATCCTAAGACCTCTTTTTTTGTCTTCTCCTATAGTCGCAAAGTCAGAGTCTCTAAAGCTTCTAACATCGGAGGCCAGATGCATATTTGTTCTAATTCTTACAATAAAATCTACACCCAGTTTATATTTTATTATCCACAGAGTTTTCCCATCCATAAATCCGTTGTCAATAAGTAGAAGTCTTATTTTTCTCTTCCCGATATTCCTTTTGGCCTGGGCAAGTAAGCTAAGTGTATGCTTTGACTCATGGTCGGCTATCTTTACTACTTTTGCTGCTACTATCACTCTGGATACTTTCTCCCATATAACAATAAGTTTATAACCGTAAACAAGTTCCTCCCTCTCTATCCACTTTCCTTTTTGTTTTAGATACCTTTTTCTTTTTACCTTTTTTACCCCTCTACCTTCACATCTTTCCGTGGTCTCTATATCTGTAGCATCCAGGATGAATTTAGAACCACAAATAAATCCTTTTTTGGCCAAGATTTGTACAGTGCTGTCCAGCATTTCATTTACTTCAGCTGCAGTTAACCTGGAAAGCATACGTGCTAGTGTATTTTTATTTATAGGTATTGATTTACCTTTGCCTCTGGCACATGATCCATTTTTTATCTGTGTAGCTGTAAATCCAATCATAGAAAGTAGGGCTATCTCTCTAAAAAGAAGAGCGGGAACCTTGTTCATAGATGATATTCCAAGTAGAATCTTCATAGAGTAGGTGGTTATTAGCATAACAATAGGTAGCATTATTCTTTTGTATCCAACTGATTTTATATCAATTATTTTAAGGAATCTTATGCTGTATAAAAAGTAGAAAAAGTTGTCCAGAAATCCCCAGCCTGTACCAGTAATGGTATCAACATTTCCTTCCCTTACTGCTTTTGCAACCTTTTTGTCATTTCTTTCGTGAAACTTCCAGAATATTTTACTGTTTTCTATTATTGCCATTTTTTTTTATCGCGTCTATTTTAACTGTACTTGCTTTTTCAATCTCGTCAAGAAGCGTAAGTATTTCTTTGTTTATCTTTGAAATATCAGCACGTGATTTTCTCCACTGCTTGTAATTGTTATTTAATTTTATTGCTTTATCCCACAGGTGTCTTCTTATAAATATCATCTTTGTTTTTTTATCCTTACTGAAGGATAGATAATAAAATGGACCATGAAGCTCACCTCTTGTGCATTTGCAGCCTGCCTTGCCACATGCTTTGTATTTTTTTACAACTGAGCCGTATAGCATCTTTTTTCTTGAGAGAATCCTTAACATGTTCATCTCAATTTTAAATCTATCAAGGCTTAAGTCTTTAATTTTTTTTCTTATTTTTGATATATCCATATTATCAGGGACTTATATATTTATATTACAGACCTGATTTTAGTTAAAAAAATACAAAATGTCAAATTTTTTGAAATTTTTTTATCATAGCCAAAAATCACTGATTTTAAGTTGATTTTTTATTAGCTAATTCTTATAGTGAAATTTCAGTTATTTAATAGATATTTCAGACAAAGAGAACCCAACAATGGTAGGAGAAGCTTTTGCTTCCGGTAATATAGGATACGTTTTTGTTGAAGGAGACTATGCTTACATAACATGTGTAGTTAGGGACGATGATTGGCAAGTTAAGGAAAGCGGCATGCAAATAATAGGTGTTTAAAACAAGAATGCTTCTACAGTTGTCACGGGGGTTGAAATTCCACGCGAAGCAACATGAATTTTTATTGAGGGAGATTATGCTTATGTTGGAGCTGGTCCAGTAGGCTTACATATATTAAAATTATACGCAGATTAAAACTTCCTCTAACAATTAAATAAAAAGCATCTTAACACCCTAATCTTTATAGTTAGGGTGTTTTACTCCTGATAGTATAATTTTAAGAACATCTTAATGTCTTTATGGGGTGAACCCTATTTATACTTTTTAATAATATGATGATATTATAAATCCACATACCAATTATTTATAGTGATAATATGAAAAGTGTTAAATATATAATCTTTCGTTATCTAACTAATGCAGAATTTTTTAATATTAATAAACCATCAGGTACAGAGGAGAGTGGTGGAGGTCAAGCATATATTGATTTTCCTATAATATCGATTCCCATATCAAAATGGGATATGTTTTTTTCTAATTCCCCTAATGTACAAAAATCTACACGTACTAGAGGACCAAGTTGGGAATTTATAGTTCAAAGCATCGGATGTAATAAACAACAGAAACTTACAATTTATCAACGTAGACCTCAATCAGTTTGTATAGGATCTCAACGTATAACAAGTCCTAGAGAAAATAGAGTTAAAGCTTGGCATCCAGAAAATGGTTTTCCTGTACCCGATGATTCTATGAACCGAAAAGCTCTGCCTCCAAATTTGGCAGTTTTTCTTATTAAAACTTACGATAATCAATTTTGGGCAGGTTGGTTTCAAAAAGAAATACCAACTAAAGATACAAGATCTGTTTCAAGAATCTTATACATGTTAAATAATTCAGGAGAAGAAGGATTTGCTGGATTTCTTGAATATGAAAAAGACATTCTTTTTATTGATAAAAGTGATAGAAATCATCCTTTTTACTCTACAAGAATTATTGCAAAAAAAGAGGAAAAACGGAAAGTTTTAGATCAACAGAAAGAAATTAATAAACAAGAAGAACAAGATATAACCCAAAAGCTTTTCAAAGAAGACCAAAAAAAACATTTAGACACATCGACAAAAGAGATTATAAAAAGAGTTAGAAAAAGAAATATACAAGCAATAAAAGATTTAAAAATTTTATATGGAGGAAAATGTCAAATAACAAATGAATATTCATTCCTTAAAAAAGATGGGACAATGTATTCAGAAGGCCATCACCTTATACCTTTAGGAGAAAAAGGTGCTGATGATCCATATAATATAATTATTGTAAGCCCATTAATTCATAGAATGCTCCACTATGCAGATGTCGGAAAAATAGACTTAAGTAAAATTTCTAAAGTCAATAATACACTACCAGTTATTATAAACAGAAAGAAATACACTATAAAATGGCATCCCGGACATGCTAAATACGTAAGACGCTATCAAGCGAAAAAGATCAAATAATACTTTATTTTTTCTTAATGTAAAAAAGATATTCTACTAATATTGGAGACAAAGAACTCTTATTACTTCGAAAACGTTTATGTTTAAATTTATAAGTTTCTACTTTACCAAATTGAGAAAATAAAGATATCAATTCATCAAAACTGAGTAAACCATCTTCACTATAACTTACAAAAAAGTTTTGGCAATCCATTTTATTTATAATTTTTTCAAAAGAAGATTTTATTTTAGTCTTAGTACAAAAATTTGAATACTGATCTCTCCAAGGTCTTAAACCACTTTTACCGACTGCTATTGGATTATCCCCTCGGGCTAAAGTCTCGAGAATATGATAATTAGCAGCATATTGACGTTTCATGTATGGTGGATCTATGTAACAAACATCACATTTAATCATAGATGCAATATCTTCAGCATATCCTTGAATAACAGTATGCTTTGATTGTTTTTCAGATAATAAGATTTTTAATGGTTTTAACAATATTTTATCATTTGCACGTCCAGATAGTTTAGAAAGATAGTGGCCATAAGTACCTGAAATGTTTGCAATATTATTTGTTGCCATAATAAGATTATGAAGTAATAATGAATATTCTAATTCAGTAATACAATCCTCTTCTTTTAATTTCTTTACCCAATATCGGATAGAATCAATTTTTTTAGCATTAAACGGTGAAAAATAATTCCTTGGTTCAGAACCATTTTTTGGTATACCTTCCCTCGAAAACTCCCTCCAAAAGTAACCTTTTTTTAAAGGTAGGTTATTAAATGCTGCGATTATTTTTTCATATGGTGTTTTTTCAAAAAGAGAATTATTGCCTTCTTTATAAAATTTTAAAATAAATGATTTTGCTTTTGAAAATCTAGGCATAGATTTAAATAACAAAGCTACTCTAGCATGATGATATGAATATGTCATTATATCAACTGCAGTGACCCGAAAACCATGTTTTTTAAAAATCAAAGATACTGAAGCAGTTCCACACATCAAATCTGTAATATGTGCATTCTTAGAATCAACTTTTTTAATCTTTGGTAGTATTTCATCAATTACTTGTGTTTTTGTTCCTATGTATCTAAATCCCATAATTGAATATATCTGTTAAAGAAATATTTTTTAAAGCTTTTACAGGTAGTAATTCTTCTGATTTATATATTGTATTAAAGATTATTTCATAATCTTTTTCAGACAACCCAAAGAGTTCAGCAATTAATTGTTCAATTTTAGCATCTATGTTCTTAGGTATAGTGTAACCTTTCTTTAGTGAACTCCTAATGAGCTTCGTAATTCTTTGAATAGTTACATTATAAGATGAGCTAAAAATCAGCTTTGGTAGTGGGAAATTAAGAATTTGTGATTGAGTAAGATAGGGATGAGAACGCCATTCAATTTCACCATGATTTTTAATTAGAAAATAATACAATGCTCGTGAATTTAAAATTGCTAACAATAATTCAATGGTTATATTCTTTGGACATGTCTCTTTTAATTTAAGAATATAGACAACTTGGTTTGTCATAGAATTAGTATAATCAATAGAAGCCACGATGCCAACTCCAGTTTTTCTAACAAGGATTTTTGGACTTTTATATATTTTATAATCCTTATAATTTATCCCATTACGATCTAGTAATACATATTTGTTAATACTCAATGCGTATCTTGAAATATTTTCACCAACTATTAGAGGTACATCACTTTTACAAGATTTAAAATCTTTAATAATGATATCATGCTCAAGTTTTGTCAAATTAAGAGATGAACCGCAGTGCGGGCACATAGGTTCTTTGGAACAAGGATATGGCAACCAAAGCATGCATTTATTACACTTGACAACCTTACCATTTTTTGAAAGTTCAATACCACGAGCAGAATTTGCAATTTTTCCAAAAGTATATTGATCTTGAAGAATTCTTATTGCTTTCTCTTCATTGGAGTTTAGGTCAATATTAAATAAATAATCACTATTTTTGTAAAAACGATATTGTTTAACTTTATGAGAAAGTACTTTTTCAGCATCGATAAATGTAATCCTTGAATTATTTATTTGTTCTCGCGTTTGCTTGGTTAAACGAAAGCATAGAGTAGAATTATTTTTCGATGGCTTTTTTTTCCTAGCAATTATGACTGCACAACCTCTATTAATTTTTTTAAAAATTTTCTCTCCCAATCGAGCTATTAATAATATTTCAGTTTTTTGTAATAATATTTTTCTCAAAGATGATTTTTCTTTATTAAATAAGGAATCTGGAATAATAAAAGCAAGATACCCACCATACTTAACAATATATAAAGCAAGTTCAATGAACAAATCATAAGAATCATATTGACCTAGAGCAAGAGAAAAATTTTGTTTTAGTTTATCTTGATAGTATGTAAGGTCTGCCCCCCAAGGTGGGTTAGCAATTAAAATGTCAAATCCCTTTTGTGCCCCAAATTCGGTTTTCAAATCTTGCCAACTTTTCCAAGTGTTCAAATTACCATTTGGTAATAAAGCGTTTGTAATTAAAAAATTATGCTTAAAGTTTTTATTTCTAAAAATTCTTTCTTTTGCTTTCAATATAAGTTTTTTATTAATATCGATACCATAAAAAATTTTCTCTGGAGAATTTATTTTAAATTTACTAAAATTTTCCATCGTTTCTTTGATTGATACTAACAAATTACCATCTCCACAAGCTGGGTCAATTACTTTGAGATGATTGAATAACTGTTTCAGGTTTGTTTTTTTAGTAGTTTCGCTAATATAATTGATTATCTTCCATGCCACATAATTTGAAAGATTGTCAGGTGTAAAAAAGATTCCATTTTTTTTAATATAATCATCAGAAAATTTTAATTTTGAACCTTCATTCATAAACTTATCTAATTCTTAAATTATTGCCTTAACCTCTTTCTTCATTTATTCTAAAAGATTTAATTACATTAGCAATAGTTTTTTTTGCTTCTTTGCTAAGACTCTCATAATCTTTGAAAAGAACTTGTGCCTCAGCACAAAGATTGTCCAAAGCATTTTTGCTCTTAAGCAATTGGCTTAATGAGACATTAAGTACTTTAGAAATTTTATCCAAAGTTTTCAAAGAGGGGTTTTTCCCACTATTTTCGAATTGGGATAAAACTGAGCGCGAGATGCCAGCTCTAAAAGCTAACTCCTTTTGTGTCAAACCCACTACATTTCTATACTCTTTGATTCTATTAGGTATTTTATACATTGTTTAACATCTGTTTACTATAGATTAACAATAAAGTTGCTATAAGTCAACATTTAAATTTATTCAAAAGCAATTTATTCAATCAATTATGTAAAAACATTCTCACCTAAACAAATTTTTAGTTCCAATTCTACTAGTCCATTTCCTAACTCTCAACTTAGACTAGTTTTTGGGGGACCCTCATGCGCATAAGGGATATTGCCTCGACAAGGGTTAGGTATGGGTACAAGCGGATACATGTGCTACTCTGCCGTGAGGGGTGGAAGGTAAACCATAAACGTGTATACCGCATTTATCGCCAGGAAGGATTGAATCTGCGTCATAAAGGAAGACGAAAACAAATCAGTAGAGCCAGGATCCCGATAGTGGATGTGACTGGAGTCAATCAGTGTTGGGCCATGGATTTTGTATCTGATGCTCTCTTTAATGGGAGGCGCTTTAAGGCACTTACCATGATGGATGTTTACAGTAGAGAGTGCTTGAATATTTATGCAGATAAGAAAATTACTGGAGATACGGTAGTAGACATACTAGATAGTATTAGCTACCATAGAGGACGACCTGAAAGGATAAGAGTGGACAATGGCCCTGAGTTTATCTCCAGGGCGCTTGATGCCTGGAGTTATGAAAATAACATTAAGCTGGAGTTCTCTCGTCCTGGAAAGCCAACTGACAATGCCTTCATTGAGTCGTTTAATGGTAGTCTAAGAGATGAGTGTTTTAATACTAACTGGTTCTTGTCAATCGAGGATGCACAGAGTAAGCTAGAGGCATGGCGAAGAGACTATAATGAGTTTCGTCCTCATAGTTCTCTGGGTAATATGACACCTTATGATTTCGCCAGAAGCCTGCCGGTAGGGGCAGATAAGCCATATTACTGACATTTTAAGTGGACTAGTTTTTGGGGGCCCTCAACCGGCCTGAATCCTAACTTTCAAATTGGACTAGTTTTTGGGGGAAAGGTCATATCACCAGATATGTTGCGATCAGCAAATACTGTTCGCTATGTTATGGAATCTGGAAAGGTTAGTTCTAAAAATAGAAATAGTCGAATGGCATCTGATCATTTTGCAGTTTATTGTAAAATCGAGATAGATTAATATACAATACTTTATAAATTAGGTAATTATACCATAGGAGCACGTATTGTAAATGCGGTTTTCCTTTTATTTA
>JAHLWJ010000595.1 GCA_019057975.1 Promethearchaeota archaeon
AATGGGAGCCATTAATTTTCTTATTTTGGATATTGGCATATTAAAAATAAGAAAAAGGTTCCCTTTAAACCTTTTCCTCACGTAAAGTCTTTTATCGATGGAAATTAAGGTGCGCTTATTTTTTTCGACTGGAGAAATAGCAAGAATCTATCTTTAGAGGCAAATTTCGATCTGATCGTTTCATCAGCACTGACATTTGCATATACCTAATTTTTTTCTTTTAAATAGATTCACCAAAAGTTCCAAATAATTTATGATAATTTAAATAATTGTATGCCCTAAATTAATACAAAAACCTCTAAATTTCCAAACCCTTATGATTTATTGAATATTTCGAAGTAATAACATAAATAGATAAAAATGCAAGAATTGTCAAATATAAAAACAAGAAAAATTACCTTAGGAACTAAAGAGTGGGCAGATAGTAATGTAAATTGCTACATTGGTTGCTCTAATAATTGTAGATATTGCTATGCCAAAAATATGGCTATTCGGTTTAAAAGAAAAACCGAAGATACATGGAAATATATGGAGCCAAATCAAAAAAATATTGATAAAAAATATGGAAAGCGAAGAGGTCGAGTGATGTTTCCAACTTCTCATGATATAACAAGTGAGAGTTTGGAAGATTGTTTAACAGTATTAAAGAAATTAATCGATGCAGATAATAATGTTTTAATAACTACGAAACCTAAATTGAATTGTGTTATGGAAATTTGTGATTTAACCGAAAAAGTTAAAGATTTCATTCAATTCCGTTTTACCATTACATCAATGAATGACAAAATCTTAAAATTTTGGGAACCAGGAGCTCCCTTATTTAAAGAAAGGTTTGAATCTCTTAAATATGCATACAGGAGAGGATTTAAAACGAGTATTTCGATTGAACCATTTTTAGATAAGGATCCATTACCGCTGATTAAAATTTTACTTCCTTATGTTACAGAATCGATTTGGATTGGCAAGATGAATTATATAAAAGCAAATGACATTCCAAGTAATTTTAGAAAGGATTATAAGTCAATTCGAGAAGTTAATAGCAAAAATAACTTAAAGGCTATTATGGAAAAATTGCATTTATTCCCAAAATCTCTTATTCATTTGAAGGATAGTATTGAAAATTACCTTTCGCATTAAGTATTGACTTTTAAAAATTACTAAATTAATCCATTTTATCTATTTTTAAATTGTTGTTGACTTTTCTATCAAAACCTTAAAAACATGATAAATGGCTTTTTGTCGGCTACTAAAATCTGAAAAAGAACCATTAGAGTCCTTTATTCTTTGATTTTAATTAACTGTTTAATAATAAATATTAATAGGCTAGTTGTCAAGTGTTAATGTATTGATATGAGTAGTAATAAAAATGTGACCATGAAGGATTCAGCTTCTGAAAACCTCAAATTCCCTGAACATACCAAAGAAAAACTCGATGGAATTAAGTATTATTATAAGGTATGGTTTAATATTGTTAAAGGCCAAAATTCATATATTATTGATTTCTATGCTGGAACGGGTTATTGTCAAATTAAGAACACTGTTTCTCAAATTTCTGGTTCAGCATTACTAGCTGTTGACTTATTCAAAAATGATGATAATAAAAAGCTGGGAGTTTTTTTAATAAATAATGACACTGAACAATGCAGACTTCTTAAAACTAATATATCTGATTATATTGCCAAAAAAAACCTTCAAGTTAATCTTGGTAAGGAAATCAAAATTATAGAAAGCGACTGGAAATTGGTTATTGATGAAATTTTAGACTCTACTACAGATGGAATTAGACTCTTTTTATTTGATCCATATGGTATCAAATCAATTCCATGGGGAAATGTTGAAATACTTATTAAAAATGCAAAAAGCGAATTTGGATATAAGGAAACAGGGTTTGAAGTATTATTGAACTGGGGGTGGCATAAAATCCGGAGAATATTGGGAAATTATTATAAAAATCGATTTAGTAATAAAGAATTGGTTAATTTAGATAAGTTTTTTGGTCCTGTTAATTGGAAAGAAATTGTTGATCAGTATCCTAAAACAATTTTTTTAGAAGAAGATGACCGCCAAATTGAAAAACTGGCTTATGATTTAATCAAAGCCTATGCTAGAAATTTCTTTAAATTTTTTAGATATGTAAAAGTCCATCCAATTCATTACCGCAAGAAGAGAAAAGAATCTTATTTAAAAGATAAAGGAAAGATCGTGTACTTTTTAATATTTGCATCCAATTATTATGAAGCATTGAACATAATTGACAAACCATTTAAAGAATCGAGAGAAGCAAAGATCTTTTGCAATCTTCCAAAAAACCAAAAAACATTTACTGATTGGGGAATTAACTTAAAAGAAAAAAAATCTAAAGACTTGACTAGAAGAATTAATATAAATAATAAGATTAAAAGATTAGAAGAAGAATTAGGAGAGAATCTATTTCAAAAGACAAAGAACATAATAAAATATTTATATAATGAAAAAAACCATGATTATGGTTGTCCTGATTATGTATTATTTGAAAAATTCAAAATAAATGAAGAAATATACATACCTTATTTAAAGAAAAATCATATAATCGATATCAGAATAAAAAGAACAAAAAAAGGGAACTTAATTAACTATTATTTTCTAACTCACGCTATCCTGGTTGATAGATCTGAATATCTATTTCTTAATAATGAAGTATTTACTCATCAAAATGGTGTTTTTGATAAAATTATAATGGAGTAAATAATCGCGAAATAACCGTTATTCTAGGTGTTCCTAAAAACAGGAAATTAAAGCCAAAACAATCAGAGCGCAAAAAATAATCTTTAATTTTATGCACAAACAATCCGAGTGCACTTTCTTTAGTGGGCTATCAAATTGGAAAAATAGGAGTGCAAATGAGAGAAGGTATAGCGGACATGAACACTTTTATTTATTTAAATAACCATCGAGGTAATT
>JAHLWJ010000596.1 GCA_019057975.1 Promethearchaeota archaeon
AAATATAAGGTTGCTAGAAGTGTCCTTATATCCATGAGTTTATATTTTCTAGGTACATCTATATAGTAAGGACCATATCTACCTTCTAAATAAAATTCAAATAATTTTCCCTTTCCTTTTAATACTTTTAGATCATTACTGTATTTAATGGGAAACTCTATTAAATCAATAGGGAATTTGAACTTTTTTATTATATTTTTATGTTTTGTTCTTTTCATTTTTTGTCTTTCATTTGTATAAATTATTAATTTAATGTAAAACCAATTTCTTACTGATTGAATATATCACATTATTCTTTCTCTATTTCCAAAGCACAAATCTAATTTATCCGGAAAAACCCTAAATGCTGTTCCATGATCGTGAGTTCTCCCATCGGGATATTGCCCAATCCGTATATCGACGAGAATTATGCCTGCTCTTAATAAGTTTAGAAAATTATCAAAATTAAATTTACTTAATAACCATGCTTCATTAAACCAAAATTGCTCATTAGAGCCCTTACCTCTTGCTTCTGCCTTTACGTATAGTAAATAAGGAAGTTTTTTTTCAAAAGAGTTCTTGAGTGTTTTTTCATCCCAATAACCTAAAATTTCATTTTGGGTAGTAATAATGTAAATTCCACCATTTTTGATGTCAATCTTAAACCCAGGCCCCCCCTTTATTTGATTATACCCCTCAGCACTTACTGTGGTGTGCAGAATTTTTCTTTCGTTATCTTGTGTAGATTTATATCCAAATCTTTGTAGCAAAACTGAGTTCGCTCCTCTAGGAAGGGGAGATTTTGTAAATAATGTAAGCATACTTGAGACATTTCTTCTTGCTGATTTCAACTCTATCATCCCAGCATTTGGACCGGGTACATTATTTTCCTCTATTCCTAAAAGGTCTTCTATAGTCTTTCCTATTCCTGTAGCCCCACTTCGGTGAGTTCTGATATAACCCATATTTTTTATTGCTTTCAATTTATTTATTAGTTCAGAATATGTGATCATAGTTTCTAGAAATTAAGTATATATTCAAAAGTTATATTAAATGTAATATAATTACTTGGCTATCCAAATTTTTGAAATTGTATAATACTATGTAAGATTTCACAATGGTGTTAATTATACTATAATGAAATTATGAAAGATTTCCCTACATCTAAAGAAATTATAGAAGAGGCCAAGAACCAGAATCAAAAAGCTGATATTAACGAACTTCATGCCATCGCTTTCGAGTTAATGAAAAAATATAGAAATATTTATTATCAAAATAAGGTAAAAGACTTCTTTAACCGCCAGTCTTTGGCTAACTTGCCTCCAGAAATAATAAAGAAAATTAAAGAAGAATTGTTAAAACCAATACCAATAGTTAATAAATTGTATAGCAATTTTATGGAGGAAACATCTCGCAGGATTAGCCAAGCTTTTCAAACTTTTTCCGGATATATAGCAGAACTTTGTGTGGAGAAAGAGTTAATAGATATAGGATTAAAACTGGAAGTGAATTATGATAAAAGAAAGGAACACACAGATTTTAGAATTTATTATCCCAAGAAAATTAATTATTCTAAGAGACATAGAGTTGAGGTTAAAAATGTAAAGTTAAGGGAGAGAGCTATTAGAGGACTTGCTTTTGATGGAGATAGTTTAATAGGCTTTTTTAATGAAGCCTCTGAATTTAAGAGTAGTCATATAGATGTAATTGACCAACAATGTAGAAAAACCGACGGATATTGCTATATTCCACCCACGATATTAAAGAAACTGGGAGTTAAGTTGAAAAACAAAAGATTCAAATCAAACAAGAATTTCGCTTATGATATGAGTAGATTCGCAGATAAAGGGCTTATTTAGGACGCCAGAAATCTAAAATATATTCAAATGTAGTACCCAATGTTATGTAATTAGAGGGCCATCCAAAAATACCTGCTTTATTTACAATATTTCTTCTGTCCCAAATTAATGTATTTCTCAATTCGTACCCTGCCTTTTCTAGAGCCTCTATAACATAAATATGAACTGGAATTCTTTTATTTTTCCACCATAAATCCGTAACGTTTATAACACAATGGGCTTTTGGTTTATGCAGTTGTAAAATTCCTTTATAAATCTCACCTAATTCACTTGCATACTTTATGGGTTCCATAGTTCCTAAATCTCTTGGGCTTTTTGAATACTGTTGGACCTTCATATAATACTGATTTTTTCTTAAATCTCCACGAAGACTTTTGTTTTTTCTGGGCCTATTTAACATATTGGCATAAGGAGGAGAAGTTACAGAAAGAGAAATAGTATTTTCCTCTAAATAATTAGATATATTGATAGCGTCATCGCAGATAGTAATTTGTTGATTATTAGAAAATAAGCGATGTTGGGCTAATCTTTTTTTTGAAAAAGCAATGTATTTTTTATTTAGATCAAATCCTACTGCATTTCTTTCTAATTCTCTTGCTGCGACTAAAGTTGTTCCAATGCCAGCAAATGGGTCCAAAACCAATTCTCCCTTGTGAGTAAATAATTCTATACATTTAGCTGGGAGACCTACGGGAAATACAGCAGGATGTATATTTTTATCTCTGACATCTTCTTTTTTATAATAAAACTCCCATACCGCTACTTGGTTTTTCATCCACTGCTTAGCATTGAGACAGTTGATGTGATTGGAAGGACAATTACAAGTCCTTTTAAAAGAAATATTTATTTTTTTTCTTTTCTTTTTAGGCATTTTATTTATTATATAGCAATAACTCTCTTATTAATATAAATAAATATTTATTGTATAAATATATATTTTGTTAAACCGCTTTTACATTATAACTCACTTATTTATTCTTTCAGTAATAGCCTCCAAAACTTTCATAGTTAATTTTTGTTGTTCAATCAACTGATCTATCAAATTTTTTAAGTCTTCTTTCTTTTCCTCTTTAACCTCTCTAATCTTTTTATGAAGGTCTT
>JAHLWJ010000597.1 GCA_019057975.1 Promethearchaeota archaeon
CCAGTACCGCAAATCCCATTTTCTTGTTTTTATCGAAAGTCACGCCTATCATGCTAAAGACAGCAGCATAAAACACTATAATGTAAGGGATATGAAGTGCTAATATATCTCTGAAAGGAATTATGAGGATATAGTCTAATAATATTTCCAAAAAGAGATAGAATAGAATAATTACTAGAGATATTATATTCTTTTTTTCCTCCTTTTGCTTAACATATCCTATCAAGGTAATGGTGAAAGGAATTATTAAAAAAAGGATAATAATACCAATGACCTGCACGAGTTCCATATTGCCAAGTTTCGTCGCAATGTACAAAATACTTACAAAAACATTGAAAAGAAGAGAGGCAATAATGAAGATATAATCCAATGATTTACCTAAATTTATTAATTTGTTCATTTTACTGACTCCTTAGAGATAATATAATAATCTATAGTTTTAAAAACTGCAAATCGAGCTAAACTAAATTTTAATCTTCCCTCTTTTTATTTTTTTATCTAAAACATCTCAATTTTTTTATAAATAATTTTTATAAGCAGGATTATTTGAACACCTTATTGGAATTCTCAGAATCATAGACATCATTGTTTGATAATGTCAATTCATGTTAATTTCTCATTTGTTTTTTTCTCTTTTGAAAAGATAAATATTAGAAATTTTCCAGTTTTCCCAAACTTTGGGATAATAGCACCAGTTTCTTTAATATATTGTTTATGTTTCTCTCCAAATCGTTTTATTAACTCCTTATCTTCACACTTTATTGCAACAACAAAGGGGATAAAAGCAATCAAGGCAATAAGAAAAGCGAATAGATTGTTTTTTAAAAAAGCAAAACCTAAAGCGAGGCATAGATCTCCAGCATACATAGGATGTCGAATAAATGAGTAGATCTCGGACTTAATTTGAGTTCCCTCTTCTGGAAACAGCATATATATTCCAAGGCCATGTCCAATCTCATTGAAACCAGATTTACGAAGATGCAATTCGAATAAAAAGCGCATCAAAATAAAAAAGATTCCAAATACTATAGCAAGCCATAGAGGAAGCAAAACAGGTCCCTCTACTATAAGAACATGAAAAATCCCGGCATTTCCAGTTATAAGCATTAATATAACAATATGGAAGAAGTAATATCGGTATGCTAGTTCTCCGTATTTCTTTTTGTATTTATCTGCCATTGTTGTAAAACGATATATAAAAACCGAGGCGATAAGCGCAATAATTGACTGGCTGATAAAAATCCCATACCATAGCAATCTATCAAACCACCAGAAAAAGATCATAATACCTAGGAAAATAAGCAGTCCGATGATAAGAATAATCGTTGTTTTTAATGAACTCCTAAATTCTGGAACCTTCTCCTTCAGTAAATTAAAACCTTTTTTCTGCTCTATTATTATCCCCTCTCTATTAATTCTCAGTTTTTTTATTATTCTAATTTTATTTTAGTATTATTAATTAATAAAACCTTTTATAGAGATATAGAAAAGGGGCAAATGGTATCAAATATCATAATCGGGTAATTTTAAATTAAATTATATTAAATTCGATAAAAAAGAATTCTTTTATATGGCATTATTTTCTTTCTAATATTGTAAATTTACTAATTAAAACTAAGAAAATATTAGGATACTATCTTTTTACAATTTAAAAAAGCATATTATTAAATATTTAAAAAGTGAAATAAAATGAAAACCCTTAGGGAATCTATCGAAATAAATGTCTCTCCCGAAGTCATTTGGGATTGGTTCTTACATATTGCAGAAAATTACCTTGAATGGCATCCTTCTCACATAAAAGCTAATTGGGAAACAGAGACAGTTAGTGAAGTTGGCTCCATTTTGTATGCTGAAGAAGATATTAGTGGAGATTTTTTAAAGATGAAATCTAAGGTAACTAAACTTATTCCAAATAGACTATATAGATTTAAGACTTTAGGAGCTTTAAAACTCATATTAGCTGGTGGTTCTTTTGAAATGGAACCCTCTGAAAATGGAAGTATTTTCACAGCAACTCTAGATTTTCACATGGGCAAATTATTTTCGAAACTTGCTAAGAATAAAGTGCAACAAATATCCCAACACATGATTGAAGAAGGACAAAATTTGAAAAAGATTTTAGAAAAATCTTTATCTTAATATTCGGTTATTTCACGAAAGCATTGTATTTATAGGATTTAAGGACTTTACCCGAGAAATCATTGAAGCATTTATTAATTTATAAAATTAAAAAATATTAATTATTGCTTAATAAACCAATCAAACTTGTTTCTTTAAAGAATTAAAATTTGTAAATCTCTCCATGATAACTCATTATCAGCTTGTTGACAAGTATGTTCTACAGTTTCTTTGTATTTTGAGTGAGATTAAAAATTAATAGTAAAATTTTTTAAATTTATTAGTCATATTAATAATATGACTACAAGAATATCAGTAAGTGGTATATTAGAGAATTTGAATACTGTAATTGAAGTTGATAAAATATTTCCTAAAGAAAATTCTCCTAAAGTCTCTACAGCAGACTTAAAAACAATAGGAATCCAATTAAACAAAAATCAAGCTTTGCAACTTGCTGCCTATTTGTCATTAGCAGTATCAGATGGTTGGGATGTTATTGACATAACTGGTTATCGTGAACCCAAAAGGAATAACTTATATCGATTAACTATTACAACAAAAAAATGAATAGACAACTCATTGCAATGATTAGAATGTTTAGGTTAAAAGGATTAATTCTTTAGTTCATTAACTGTGAATCAAAACCTTCAATGATTTATCGAAAAAGATCAAGAATACTCAGATTTTTTACTATACTAAAAAAGTAGCTTTTCAATTCTGAACTACAGCTCGCACTGCTGAAAAAGTTTCGAAAAAATCCAATTCATATAAAATGTAAAAAAATAAAAAAGTTTAAATAAAATTCGGTTATTTCACGAT
>JAHLWJ010000129.1 GCA_019057975.1 Promethearchaeota archaeon
ATTATTTAATCCTTGTTGTTTTGAATGAACCTTATTTTAAAAGACATAGTAGAGGGAATCTTTTCTATAAACTCATTTTCTTCATAAATTACTAACGATGTAAATGCTATTGCTTTTATTAGTTCCTTTTCATTATCGTTTAAGTCTATCATTTTTTAAATCCTTCAGCATCCAAGCGTTCGTTGCACAATTTATCGCATTTTTGGACATAGGGATGATTCCTTCCAACGTGAAAAAACTCCACCTTTTCGTATTTCTCGCGCAGCTTATAGACCTCGCTGCACAATTTCGCTAAATGCGGATAGTTGATTTTCCATTTCTTATTGATTTGCTGGACTGCTAAGTTGCTGTCCGAATACACTTGAATGTGCCCTCGTGAGAATTTTTCGGCAACTTTTAAAGCGTTAATTATAGCTCGATACTCGGCAGTATTGTTTGTGGCAGTTCCAATAAAATTGCATTCGTCATGGATAATGTTATCGTTATGGACAAGTAGAAAAGCGCTAGCAGCGGGACCGGGATTACCGCGCGAAGCACCATCAGTATAAATTTTAAGTTTGTCTCCTTTTTTAACTGGACTTCTATTCATAATAAATAGGAGTGTCTTTTTTAATTTAAATTTATAACAAGCTTTTAAACAAATTAGAATGAATTTTCATGCTTTAAAATTTTAGTTAGTAAAAGATAAAAAAAAAGAGTTAAAATGTTTAAGATTTCTTTTTTAGATGTTGTATTTTCTTGTATAAAATGAGTATCATGGTTGCACAGGCAATTCCAATAAAGGATAAAGGGTACCCAGGTATTCCGCCAGGTTCTCCCGGTGTAGTTTCTTCCTGTACATCGATAAAGTCATAATTAGAGGGATCAGAGCTTCCTGATTCATTAGTAGCAACGACCGCGTAATACCACCCGCCGATTCCAGGTACGGTATTTGTTGTAGTAGTTCCTGTAATGGTTTTTATATGTGTAGCAAGGTGTAAATTGCTCGAAGTTATCGGGGAGGTGTACCTATAAAGACTATAATTATCAGTACCTACTGCTGATGTCCATTCCAATGCAATTACAAGACTGGTTGTTGGCGAGGGTGTAGTAATGGTCAATATCGGCGAGTTTGGTGGTTCTGAGTCATCTTGAACATCAATATAAGGATATTTAGAGAGATAAGAGCTTCCTGATTCGTTAGTAGCAACGATAGCATAGAATTCAGATTCTAATAATATGTTATTAGAATACTTTAGTAAATATGATAAAGAAACATCTAATATTGCGTTTTATTTGGAGGGCTTCAAATCGAGCAGGAGATTTTTAGAATTGGCGAAAGAATCAGAAGACACAGTTGTAACTTATTTTGGAGGTTTATCTGAGCATGGTAAGAGTGCGACTAAGTCCCATACTGCGAGTTTATCAGGAAACGATAAAGTCCTCTCTGCTGCATTAAAACAAAATTTAATAATTCAACCAAAAACAGAACTTGAGATGCTTACATATTTGAAGTTATTTGAGATCTTGTCTCATAAAAAAAAACCGTTTGACTATAATATAATTATAGAGGGAAGAGTCGCTATTTTATCAATTTCAGGAGGACATGGAGTCCTATGTGCTGATCTACTCGAGAAATACAATCTATTTATTTTATATAATAAATTATATAAAAAAGATTTATATACGGAACTGTATATAAAAATCACATAAACACTATACAATTGTGAAATCTATGAATGAAAAAACAGAATCTAAAATAAGTTTCTCTTATTTAAGACGATTCAACTTAATAATGGGATTTTTACATTTAATCCAAGCCATTATAATGATAATCATGTCTTATACAATACCTCAAATAAGGGATTTTGAGTTACCAATTACAACCTCTTACCTTTTCTACAATGATGCTTTAATACCTCCAAGACTGGTGCCTAATTACACTCAATTAACGACGGTCCCTATTGGTCCTCTGGTTGCTATGTTTTTACTTCTCTCGGCTATCGCACATTTATTGATCGTATTACCCAAAGTCAATGATTTCTATAATAAAAAATTGGGTCAAGGAATAAACTATTTTCGATGGTTTGAATACGGGTTAAGTTCCTCCTTGATGATAGTTTTAATTGCGTGGTTTTTCGGAGTCTACGATCTTTCTACTTTAATTTTAATTTTTGCGATCAACGCCACGATGAATCTTTTAGGTTTGATGATGGAACTTCATAATCAGACAACAAAGAAAACGAAATGGACTGCCTTTTACATCGGAACTTTCGCAGGTCTTATTCCTTGGGTCATAATTCTTTTGTATCTATTTGGTAACGGTAATATTACCGAAATTCCCTGGTTTGTATGGGCTATTTTTGGATCTTATGTATTATTCTTCAATACTTTCCCGATTAACATGATCCTTCAATATAAAAAAGTTGGGAAGTGGAAGGATTATTTGCATGGAGAACGAGGATACATACTCCTCAGTTTGTGGTCTAAGACTCTTTTAGCATGGTTAGTATTTGCGGGAGTATTACAACCAGCATAATTATAAACTTTTTTTTTTTTTTATTTATTTTATACAAAGGTATTGAATTTTTAAAGGTGTTAATTTTGAAGTTAATAGGCTTGATTGGAGGTATGAGTTGGGAGAACACAATAGATTATTACCGCATCATAAACGAAATAGTAAAAAAAAGATTAGGAGAGTGGTTTTCAGCAGAAATTTTACTATATTCGGTCAACTTTGAAGAAGTTCTTCAATTTCAAAACCAAAATAATTGGAATGAACTCTTGAAATTAATGATTATAATATGTAAGAAACTTGAATTAGCTGGAAGTAAAGCAATCGTCATCTGCTCTAACACAATGCACAAGATTGTTACTGAAATTGAAACCGAAATTTCAATTCCCCTCATTAGCATCGTAGAAGAGACCGCTAAAGCTATAAAATCTATGAATATTAATAGTGTGGGCTTATTAGGCACAAAATTTACGATGGAAGGAGCCTTTTATGCTGAAAAACTAATGAATAAGTATGAAATTAACACATTAATTCCTGATAAAATCGAAAGAAATTACATCCATAAGGCAATTTACCAAGAGTTTGCCAAAGGAAAATTCCTTGAATCAACCAAGAAAAAGTTCTTAGAAATAATTGAAAATTTAATAACAAATGGAGCAGAAGGGATAATTCTTGGATGCACTGAACTTCCTATGTTAATTAAACCTCTAGATCTAACTGTTCCTGTTTATGATACTTTAAAAATTCATTTACGAGCAGCTGTAGATTTCTCATTAACTTAAGATATTCTAAAGTATTTAAAAAAAATAATTAATTCTATACCACTTTAAGAGATTTTAAGAAGGTAAAATTACCTTATCAATAACATGAATGATTCCGTTATCAGTTTCTATATCTGCTTTAATAACGGTTGCATCGTTCACTTTTACTCCATTAGTGGCATCTACGGTAATTTCCTGTCCTTGTAGAGTCTTTACTTTCATGGTACCTGAAAGATCAGTTGATTTCACTTTTCCTTCAATTCCGTGGTATAAAAGAATTCCCTTTAATTTTTCAGGGTCTTTGAGTAATGCATTTAAAGTTTCAGAAGGAATCTTAGAAAAGGCATCATCAGTTGGAGCAAAAATAGTAAAAGGTCCTCCAGTTGATAATGTATCCACAAGACCAGCAACTTCGGCAGCTTTAAGTAAGGTAGAAAAACTGCCAGCTTCCATCGCTACTTGAACAATATTCGGCATATTAAGTATCCTCTAATTTTTTTCATGTTTAGTATTTTAATTAAATAAAATGAACTATTAATAGATTTCAATTATAATAAGTTAATAACGAATTTCTATAAAAAAAGGTAAATTTTCTTATTTGAGACATTAAATTCATACTAGATTTAAGTTATGTAATAATATTGAACACCTAATATTTATTTGAAAAAAAACTAAAAATTAATATTTCATTCATTAGAAAAATTAATCTCTTGAAAGCTTTACAAAACAAATTAATGAAGCTCCGAGAGGGCTTTTAAGAAATTATACAAAGCGGAGTTTTAGAGCAATTGATCCAACATCGATTTAGGTCAATTCTGAAAATAGAAGATAATATTTATTATTTCTGAGTTTAAGGTTACCTAAATTTATAAAACAAAATATTAAGAATTAGGTAAAAAATTATGATATAATTCCAGTCTCTATAACTTCTTTAGGCATATTCTCGGTTATGGGTTTTTTTTCTCTATTGTCATAACCGAATTTTAATACCTTAAAACCAATAAGAAATGGTATAAGACTTAATAAACTTAGAACTAATGCATATGGAATATTTACATCAAAAGAAAGTAAGATTCCACCGACTATTGGTCCCATAATTTGAGTTAGATTGTCTATTCCGGTGGTAATTCCCATTATTTTTCCTTGATTTTGACTATCTACAGATCGACTTATAAAACCAGTAATGATGCCTTGAGATAATGACCCCGCAAAACTAAGAAAACCCAACAAAATTACTAATTCCCAGGCTTGAGTTACAATTCCGAAGAACAAATATGCAATTATGTAAGTTCCTAATCCTAAAAGCGCAGTAGCGGGGTCTCCAATAAATTTTCTAATTCGATTAAAGATCAATATCCTAAAAATAATTTGATATACGCCTAATAGCGTCAATAGAATTCCTACTATAAATGGACTTAATCCAAGTCGTATACCCGCGAATATGCTAAAGGTTGTCTGCAGAATTCCTCCCGTGATTGCAATAAAACTATACTGAATGACGAGTGTTAAAGTTTTATTGTTTTTCCAAATCGAAGCAGAAGTTTTATTATAATCAAGTCTTTCTATGACACCATCCTGCAATGTTGAATAAACTTTTTTAGGTAAACTCTCTTTTAAATAGATTGTAGTGTAAACTAGTGAGAATCCTGTCAGAATGGAAGCAAAAAGACCAGGCCAAATTATACCGAAAGGATATAAAAAACCACCAATAGCAGGACCTATTAAAAATGCCAAACCAAATGTTATACCAATATTAGTCATCTGTTTTGGTCGCTCCTTTGGAGGCACAACGTCACCTATTATTGCTTTTGCTATTGGGAATTGACCACTAAAAACTCCATCTATTATTCTAGCAATAAATAAAAGTAAAATATTGTTGGAAAGTAACAAAATTATAAAACCTACAAGCGTTCCTGCTAATGAAATCAACATTATAGGTTTCCGACCATAATTATCACTCAATTTACTGAGAATCGGTCCAAAGAAAAATCCAAAAATTGCATTTGAACTTAAAAGAAATCCAATTATTACTGGTGAACTATTGAATTCTGCGATGAAAAAAGGCAAAAATGGTAGTATAATACTAAATCCAAGAATGTCAACAAAAACTGCAATCCAAAGAGGTGTTAGTTTTTGATAATCATTTTTTTTATTTAACATAACTAATAACATAAAATTACCATAATAAGACTTCAGATAATAAATAATTGAATATTTTTAGTCTAGAGAAATTAAAATTAGGAAAAAACACAATTTCATTTCTTTTTAATAAATCATTCTAAATTCATTTAATATCGAGATTCTACGACAAAAAGAAAGAACATTGTAAATTTAAATAAATTAAATAAAAAAAATTAAATAACTTTTAACTCGGGAAGAACTAATTCAGTATTTTTCATATATTCTTGACTTAATTCCCAGAGTTCTTCTTGAAGTTTTAGTTTGTATGATTCTTTTGAGGAGCGCGCAACTTTAGATTTTTTATAATACTTTCCGGTAATTTCTTTAACTTCAGTTGAACTTGCTAGATATATCGATGTTTTCGCGCCTTTCTGTGCATTTATTGTAAATAAGTTTGTCAATTTACTAAAAAGTTTTGTTAATTTATTGTTTTGATTCTTTCCAAAGTTAGTATTAACGAAACCCGGATGAAGTGCATTGACAGTAACTCCTGTGCCTTCTAACCTTCGAGACAGTTCATATGTAAACATAACATTTGCTAACTTTGAATTAGAATAAACTCGAAAACTTTTATATTCCTTCTCCATATTTGTATCTTCTAGATTCAATTTGGTAAATCTATGTGCTTCAGAAGAGACATTTATAATTCTTGAAGGAGCAGATTTCTTTAGAAGATCAATAAGCAATAATGTTAAAAGAAAATGTCCGAGATGATTGACCGCAAAAGTGGTCTCGTATCCAGTTGCTTCGATTGTTCTTTCTTTTAAAATCAATCCAGCGTTATTTATTAACACATCTAGACTATCATACATTTCCTTATATCGAGAAGCTGCTAAATAGATAGATTTAGGTTCTGATAAATCAGCAATAATTAATTCAACATTCTTAGTATTTGCTCTTTGTTTAATTTCTTCTTGTACTTTTTCTCCTTTCTCCTTATTTCGACACAACATAATGATGATAGCGCCCATTTCTGCCAACGCTACAGCCGTCTCCTTTCCAATGCCGGAATTTGCTCCCGTAATTAATACATATTTATTTTTCATATCGAATAAATTTTCGTTCATAATATATCGCTATTATTACTAAATAAAGAGTAAATCTTAAAAGAAGCTATAATAAGATATAAAAATAATATCAAAATGTTATAATTTTAATAAAAAAGGGACTTGATCTTGTTATATTTTAAAAACTCTAATTTCAATGTATATATAACCCAAAAACAACTCTAAAATTTATCCAAAAGAAGATTTTTAAACTAAATTTTAATAATTCATAAGAAGGGGTTTTATAATTCTTGTTAGATTTGTTTATTCGTAATAATGGCAGATTTAAATCCTGAAAAATTACATATAAAATATAAAGATTCGGTTGATAAAGTTAAACTAGAGCTACCTCGCAAATACACATTAACTCATTCTGATTCGACTGGAGACCTTTTTCTTACAATCGGGTCAGAATACGATTATGAACAAATTTCCAGTCTTTATACGCGATTTATGAGAGATGAAGTACTAGCCGAATGGAAAAAATCGAATAATAATTACGAACTACATATCCATTTGCATGTTAGTGGGGGTTTTACTTTTGACTGGGCCGCTTTACGAGACAGGATATTTTGCTATCATTTACCACTAGTTCTTGAAGCAATTAAATTCGGAGATAAGAATCTTATTGAAGAAATGCCAGTAATCGAAAATTCTCAGATTTTGGTACATTTTCAATCTAAGAAAGAGAGATATAATAGGATCGAGAATTATGGACAGATTAAAGATATTTCTTGTTAAGAATTATAAATTTATTTTTCTTTGGTATTAATTTTTATAATTGATAAGGTTTAGGCCACTAATAAAATATTACCAGTGGCTACTTAAGATTTAATTATTCTAATAATAATATGAATGAAATAAGTAAATTAGTAGAACAGGGATATAATAAAATCGCTGAAAATTATTATAGTCATAGGGATTTAAACAAATTCAATAATGAATTAGATGAATTTGCTTCTCTACTCCCAGAAAATGCTCATGTATTAGATGTTGGATGTGGTGCGGGCATTCCTACGGCTAAATACTTAACAGAACGAGGAATTAAAGTAACTGGGATTGATTTATCAGATACAATGTTGAATTTAGCTCGAGATCACTTGCCAAATACTAAGTTTATTAAAATGGATATGAACGAGTTAGAGTTTAATGAAAACACTTTTGACGGGATAATAAGTGTGTTCGCTCTCTTTCATGTCCCTAAGGTCAAGCATTTAGATATATTTAAGAAATTTTTTGAAATATTGAAACCTGGTGGCATTTTAATGATTAATACAGGCGTCTCAGAATCAGAAGGAACCAGCAGGTTTTTCGGAGTTCCTATGTTCTGGAGCAATTACAACCCAAGAACTACTCTTGATCTCGTAAAAAAAGCAGGGTTCTCAATTATATCTGAGGCTGTTTTAGAAAGAGGCGGAGAATATCAATATTGGATTTTTGGAAAAAAAATTGAGCACATTTATCAACAAATCTTTTGATTATCCAAGGGCTAGCTAATCTATCAATATGTACATAAAACTGGTTTAAGTGCTATAAATTTTTCAAATGCGGGGCAAGTTATATTAGTTAATTGTAATGATTCGTTAATATTAAACTTAAATGTTTCTTATGGTTCAAGGGGAATATCATTGTATTATTGTAATAACAACACTTTATCAAACAATAATGTTTCTTACAATAAATTTGATGGAATATGCTTAGAACTTTATTGTGAAGATAATAACATTTCAAGAAATATTATAAACCACAATTATGAATTTGGGATACGCTTATATGGGATGTGCTACAACAATACCATTTTAAAAAATAATATAACTAAAAATGGCTATAATGGAATAGAATTAAGGGGCAGTAATTATAATAAAATTTCATATAACAATGTAATAGATAATAATAATGATGGAATTTATTTAATGTGTAGCGATTATAACAATATTATCATAAATAATTTATTTAATAACAGTAATAATGGAATATATTTATGGTATTGTAAATTAAACAATGTTTCGGAAAATATTGCTATATATAACGGTAGAGGCATAAAATTGGGTCATGTATGTAAAGATAATGTAGTTTTTGAAAATAATATAAGTAGTAATAATATAGGGATACATGTGTATTGGAGCGAATACAATTTAATTTTGAAAAATATCGTGAAAAATAATAACGATGGGATATATATAAGCGATTTTTGTGATCATATCACAATATCAGAAAATGTAATAGAGAATAATCAAAACAATGGAATCTATTTACGCACCTGTGTTTATAGTAATATGTTGAAAAACAACATTAGCAATTCAAAAATTGGAATATATTTATTAGCTAGTGATAATAACATAGTTTCGGAAAATAAATTAATTAACAATGAAAAATGCATTGTGGAAGAAGAATGTGAAGGAAATTTATTTGAAAATAATGGTGATTGTGAAATTATAAGTATTTCTGGTGATGACGACGATGATGTTGATAAAATAATATCTTCTTTTGAGTTATTTATTGTAATTAGTGTTATTGGAATTATTTCAGTTTTAATATCAATAAAATTTGAAAAAGCATTTGATTAGTCTTCAAAAAACCATAATAAAATTATTTAAAATTGTGTTGCATATGTGTTGCATTTACCAATATAACACGAAGGTATTACACCAATTCAACTTTCATGGACAAGGTTCAATGACTTTCTTATCTAAATCCTTATTCTTTCATATACCTTGATATAATCCTCAACCATCCTATCAGCGGAAAATTTTTCTTCAACCCATTTGCGGCAATTTAGCCTACTAATATCTTTAATATCGTCCAATACATTGACAGCTTGTTCAATTGACCCTACTAAAAAGCCTGTTTTTTTATCGTTAATGACTTCGGGCATACTTCCCCTGTTAAAGGCAATGACGGGAGTACCACAAGCCATTGCTTCGACAACCGACAATCCAAATGGTTCGTTAAAGTTAATCGGATGAATTAATGCATAGGCATTTCTTAATAATTTATTCCTTTGTTTGGGGCCAACACTTCCAATGTATTCGATGTTATTAATACTTAAATGAGGTTTGATTTCGTGTTCATAATAAGTTTCATCTTGTATAATTCCTGCCATAATTAATCGCATTCCGTATTTAAGCGATATTTCAATTGCCTCTTTAGCTCCTTTATCGTTATGAATCCTGCCAAAAAATAATAAATAATCTCCAATTTGTTCTTGAAATGTGAACTGAGTGAGATCGATTCCATGATGTATGGTAGCAATATAGTTAAGGTCAGGGCTACGATCTGCTTCGCTAATCGATACATAATAACAATTTCTATTATACTTTATATAGACAGGTAAGATTTTTGGTGAAGAGAATCCATGAATTGTTGTTAATACTGGAGTCCTTGTCATCTTCGTGTAAGTAAGGGGAAGAAAATCAAATTGGTTGTGAATTATATCAAATTCTTCCCCTCTTTCAAACACTTCTGAAATATGTAAACATTCCCAAACTTTTGGGAGTAATTTTTTATCTTCTTCGTATCCTTGAGGGCATACTCCGACTAGATTTGCGTTGGTTATCGAATCTTTTGTTGCAAAAAGTGTTACTTCAATTCCTCTCTCAACAAGCCCCTCAGTCAATAATGAAACAACTGATTCCCAAGGACCATAATGGCGTGGAGGAGTTCGCCATGCAATCGGAGAAATCATTGCTACATGCATTCCTTAGCTACTCCTTCAAAAAAATCCGAGGATCTTCTAAACCGTGGATTTCATAATCATGTTCGGGAAAAATAATGGGTTCTTCTTTTTTTTCAATAATATTTAAAGGGCCGTCTAATTTAATATATCCAATACTTGAATAATTCCCTTGTCTTACTGCACGGTAGAACATATGAAGGGTACTACCTTCTTGGTATATCGTAGGATTTAAAACTGCTTGATTTTCAAATTCTAAATCAGTCGCTTCAAGTAAAACACCTTCTCTTTTGATCACTACCATAAAAAAGTGATATATTTAGAGTTTTTAAGTTTTATTCTTTTTTGTTAGAGGATATTCTAGTAATGCTAAGAAATAATCTTTTATCAAAGTTCAAATTAGAGGATGTATTTGATAATGATTTATAAAAATATTGAATATGAATTATTTTTAAAAGAATTTAAGAAGAGAGAAAGTACTTTTAATAGAATTCTTGAATGGAAAAAACTTGCTGAAGAAGAATCAGATGATATAAAAAAATTTATTTATAGATGGATATCGTTTAATGCGCTCTATATGGCAGTTTATGCAATGTTTCATGGTCAAGATGGACAAGAAAAGGTGGAAAATGAGCCAGAATGGAAGGTTATTGAGTTTTTTTATGATAAATTTATCTTAACTGATGAGACTTTAGCACTAAAAATATATTCCGAGGAGATTAAGGAAGGTTTACAGAAACTTATTAAAGTAAAAAGTAGATATATGGGAATATATCTACAAAATCTGGAAAATTGTCAAAAGATTGAAGAAAAAGCAAAATTTATGGTAATGATCGCTTATAAGATTAGATACAGACTTTTTCACGGAGAAAAGAACCCTCTCTTGGAAGTGAATCAAGAAGTAATCAAGATGGCAGATAACATTATTTTATCCTTATTAAATTATATCCTAAACAAAAAAAATAAAGATTAAATAAAACTGAATTATAATCTTATTAAATATCAACCTTCTTAGAATTAAATATCTTCAATAACTGATAAAATGTTCTTCGATTGTATATACATTGTATATACAACTTGTGGTAATACGAAGATAATATGAGAAAAATTTGTTTTTCTTATCCTTTTTTTAAAAAATATCTAATAACTTTCTTATATTGAGCCAACCATAAGAAATTAATGGTCGAAATAATCCCATAAAATCCTTCTGTTTTTCTTCTAAAAACATACCCTTCAATTTTTCATAAAAAGAAAGATAAGGATTATTTTTCAGCACCCAAACAAGCATTGAGGTAATATTAATACTAAATAAATGTTGGATTATTTTTTTAACTAAATTCGTTCCGATACCGTTTTTTTGATGATTTTCTAAAACATATATCCCCCATAATTCACCTTTATATAATGGATGATTTTCTCTTTCTAATCCTCCAACAGCAAAACCAACTAATTTCTTTGGTTTAACTTCAGCAATGAATACTTTTGTTCCGTCTTCTAAATTTTCAAGCCATTTATGAATTGAATGTGCTTTATCATCATGCGATAATTGTTGTAGGAATTCATTAGGGAAGATGTTTTTATAAGCTTTTTTCCATCCATCAACTTGGATTTTAGCAATATCTAAAGCATCAGAGGGATTTGCCTCTCTAATGATCATATAATAAAAAAATTAGTTAAGAAATAAAAATTATATGTTGCAAAAATGTGGCATAAAACGGCATAACTCGAAGATATTACACTATTGAGTTAATTAATAATTAAATTTATGATCTTATTTATTACCATTTATGGTCATGATCTTTTAAGGACAGAAGTCCTCTACGAGAGAATCTGGAGTGAGTTTGGTG
>JAHLWJ010000598.1 GCA_019057975.1 Promethearchaeota archaeon
TTTATTAGTTCATTATGATAAGCATAACCAGTAATCCATATTGGGATTTCCTTTAATTCTTCAATTTTTCTAAACTCTTCTGATTCGTCCAAAAAAATCTTGATTTTTTTAAAAAAAGAATGATCTCTTAGGATTCTAAATAAATGATCTGATGGGAGCCCAACTCTTACAAAAATATACACATCTGATTTTCTATCTTCATTTTCATATTCTATAGGTGGAATGACAAGAAAACAATTTTTTACTTTACTTGCTTTAACTGCAATATCCATTTTTGGATGCCTTCTCTTTCCTTCCTCAAAAATACCCACAATATCTTGAGGCGTTATTTCTCCCGGATGAACTTCTTCGTCTAATTCAATTTTAATATTGAACTTTTCTTTCAAGAATTTTTTTACACCATGTTCAGCAAGTATTCCTAATATAAAATCATCAGCCATTTGAACTTCGCTTCTTACTCCTCTTATTCCCGTTCCGAAGCTACTTCTCGAGGAATAGACCATTTTAATGGCAAACTCAAAACATTTTTCGTATTCAGATAGAGTTAATAAAATTGTTCTCTTTTTCTTTAAATTACTCCAAGCATCTAAATCCGATTTTTTTAGCACAAACCAGCCACGACTATTCTTAGAACTTGGAATCTCTTTACTAGATTTAAGATAATTGTTAAATTCTTTTTCTTTTACCCCTAAATAATCAATAGCTTGCTTTCTACTATATTTCACATTATCGTTATCGCTCAACTTTACATTTTCACCCAAGAAATTTATTAGTTTTTTCAAATTTCTTTAAGCGTGCGTTTTGTAAATGGAATGGATACATCTGAAACTTATTAACCACAAAATAGAAAAAATGTTTTAAATCTTCTACTTTAACTATAATTGTTGAAATATCTGGAATACTGTCCATCCTAAAAAATGATATTATAAATTTGTTAAAAACATAGTTACAAAATACATTCTAATGTGAAGGTTAAAGAAAGTTAAAAAAAGGAAATATTGTGTAAAATTAGGCATGATAGGGTAATAAAGTTTAAATTAAAACATTCGTTAAATAAAATTAAGAATATTCCAATTTATGAATAACCAAAATGAGCAAAAAACATGGGATTTAATTGGCTTTATTATGATTAGTAAATATCGATTAAAAATAATTGAACATTTATACATCCAAAGTGCTCTTCCAAGTCAGATATCATCTCAAATTAAAAAACCAATTGGTCACGTTAGCAATTTATTAAAAGGTTTACAAGAGAGAAAATTAATTGTATGTCAGAATCCTAACTTAAAAAAAGGACGAATGTACTCGATAACTGAGTTAGGAAGAGATGTATATGAAAGAATTTTAAAAATAAAAGAAAAAAAGGAATAAGATTTTAAAAAATTTTGGAGTATTAATGAAAAATGGGCTTTTACAATATATGCGCGTTATTTTCGGGATGCGGTGGGTTAGATTACGGTTTTCTTTTATATAACGAAGAATTGAAAAATCTAACCAAGAAGAATCTGTTTAAAATTATATGGGCAAATGACGATAATAACGCAGCGTGTCGTTCTTATTCTAAAAACTTTTCAGTAGAATTGTTTGAAAACGAATCCCAAAAAGAAATAAGTGGAGAAATAATTGCTTGTAGAGATATAAGGAAGATTGATTTTAAGCGAGTATTAGGAGAAAAAAAGATCGATATAATTTTAGGGGGTTTCCCCTGTCAAGATTTTTCTGTTCTTAGGGGTGACCGGGAAAATAAAGGCATAAAAGTTAAAAGAGGTCGGTTATACTTAGATTACGTACGAAGTCTTTATATACTCGAACCTAAGTTGTTTGTTGCAGAAAATGTAGCAGGATTGGTTTCAGCAAATAAAGGTGCAGCTTATAAAAAAATTATTGACGATTTTTCAAACATAACTAACGCTTGGAAAGAAATTGTGGGCGAATATGATGTTTTATATAAATATAATAATATAAAAGATAAACAAATTCAATACGATATACTTTTTTCGAAAGTTATCGACTTCTCAAGGTTGGGAGTGCCTCAACGCAGAAAAAGATTAATAATAATAGGTCTAAGAGGCGATTTATCTAAAAAATTACAAGAAAAGGGAATTCTAGACGATTTAAAGGAAAATATTGACGATTACCTTTCTGGAAAAGATTCTATATTTAAAAAATTTCCCTTAACTCCTATTGAAGTATTTGAAGGTAAGACGTTAATAAATTTAAGTGAGAAGTATAAGAAAATTTTAAAAGATTACGAAAAAAATATTAACGAAATACAATCAGAAAGGAAAATAAAATACTATGAAACAATTTGGGAGAAATATTCGTTTGACATAATTAAAGACTATTTATGGTTAAATAATAGAAATAATAAAAAGAAAAACAAATCAAATGTAGAAAAATCAAAACCAAACAAAGAGAAAAA
The DNA here is from genome assembly GCA_019057975.1 of Promethearchaeota archaeon. The sequence goes on from JAHLWJ010000598.1 coordinate 2,423, forward strand.
TTATAACATAGAAAAATGGATGCAAACTAATAAAAATAATCAAAAAATCGATAAGTGGACGGAAATACAAAATGAATATTCAAATAATATTAATGAAGACTTATCTCGCTTGACTTCCGTAGATATCGATAATATAATGAAAGCACATGAAGAAATACTCAAAGAATTGGGTTATTTCAATAAACCAATATATAAACATCAATTTGAAGATGACTCCCACATTTTATTAAAGGATGGACTCCAAATTGTTGAAAGAATGAAATATATTCCTCCTTACGAAAACTTTTTATTTGTCAAGGGGACGGAATTCCAAGTAAAAGGTTTAATGAGCAATATTTATCGGAGAATACACCCAGTGATCCCTTCAACTACAATAATAGGAAGAGGAGGGGGAGGCACATGGGGGTATCATTATACACAAACCCGCCAGAGATTAACCCATAGAGAAAGAGCACGCCTTCAAACTTTTTCAGACGGGTTTGATTTTTGCGGTATATCCTCAGAAATTCG
>JAHLWJ010000599.1 GCA_019057975.1 Promethearchaeota archaeon
ATTGGAAAAAAAATAGGTAATTAAATGTTATTTACATATTTACCATTAACAAATCTTATTTGTTTGGTTCTTAACAATTCTTCTACGAATTCGAGCAGAGAATATTCTAATATCTTGTGATCGCTCTCTGAAAATAAGATGTATAAATTTTCAATTCTATTATCAGATGGATCAAAATTTTTATGATGAATTATGCTACTTGACATTAAAATTCCCTGTTCATCCAAACATTTGTTTGCTAGCTTAGAACTCTTTTGAGAATTTAAAAATTGTTCTATAACATAACGATGCTCTAATATCCATCCTTTGTTTCTTAGAGCAATAGGATTTGTATAATTTTCTGGTTTAATAAATACGCGTCCTTTATCGTTGATGAAACGTTTGAATCCCCAATCTCTCCCTCTAGAAACTTCTAATCGTCTACGCCATCCTCTAGCCTTATCTTTTGTAATTCCGCACAATTGTCCAAGCCTAGAATCACTTAAATTAAACCCTTTATCTATTACTAAACGATTTAACCATCCTCTATGTCGGTATAAAGGATTTTTTTCTGAACAATTGGAGTAAGGATCTAAATTTATATTTATGAATGGTTGAAATTGGTTTTGTCTAAATTTAACTTTCCAATTTGAAGAAATTTTTTCCCAATCAATTTTTTTTATTTTTTCTTTTACATTATTAATATCTTTGTAAAAATTCTCTCCTCTAGGTTTTAATATCTCTTCAATCTTATTCTTTGAATAAGGTATAATGAAATCTTTTCTTAAAACATATGCACCATCCCTAAAAACAATTTTAGACAATTTTATAAGGTCGCTGAAACAAGCATATAAACTCTTAAGAGCCTTATAGTGTTGTTGCTGTTTTTCAAAGACCCACAAGTTTTCAATTCTATTATCCAGTTTATTGAAGTTTATATGATGAACCAGACAGTCACTTTTTAAATATTTTCCATCAATCAAACATTTGTTTGAGATTTCTAACTCGGGATTTTTAGAAAGAAATTCTTCCATTATTAGTTGATGTTTTCTACGTTTAAACCTTCCTTCTCCACGATTTAGAGGCGTTAATTTAGGGTGAAAATACCCTTTGGGAGTGTAAACACAAAGGTACCCATGTTTATCAACCCATTCTCTCCCTGTGTATTCTTTTTTAGGTATATTGCATCTTTTAGCCCAATAAATGATTGTCCCTTTATCTACGTCGCAAATTTCTGCTATCTGTCTATAACTCAAATCTTTCTCTTTATAAAGATATCTTAGCCATTCGCTATGCCTATATAAAGGATTTTCATCCTTAGAGCAATCCATCTTTGGATCTAATAAAAGTTTAGTAAATGGTTCAGAATTTCTAGCCCGATATTCTATTATCCATTCTAAGGATATCTCTTCCCAATCAATATTTCTAATCTCTTCTTTTATCTCTTTAATTCTAGAAGTTTTATTTTCTAAGATTTGATTATTAAATTCAACATCATCTTCTAAATGGTTTATTTCGTTAAATTTCAGATTTTGACATATTCCTGCATCAAGGAATTCATGGTAAGCCATAAAAAGCTCAAATACCGAAAAATTTGTAGGCATTTCAGTTGGTGATTTCCCTAATAATACCATACAAGTTCTTGCCTGAAGAATTTTATCGTATTCTTTTTTTTTCACAATTACGGAATTTTCTCCTTCATAGTCTTCAGTAGGTCGCACGCTGTTAATATTCTTTGGTCCAATTGTATCTAAAAATCCTTCCAACCAATGTTGGATCAATTTTTTAGCTTTTTGAGGAAACCGTTTTATTTTTTCTATATTATATGAGTTTTCAGATATATCATATAACTTCTTCAAGAACTCAATATATTCCATCTCAATTTTTTTAAAACCAAGTATAATTAATTTATCTCTCTTTTTTAAGGACACATTATCTTTAACTGATTTTTGTTGCCTTTTGGTGAGTGATTTTATATAAGCTCTTGATAAGGAATCTAAATACCTATGAACCATATCAGCCCCCCTCCCTATAGGTGAACAATACATCCATCTGTGGATAAATGATGATAAAATCTCAGGGCTCGATAATTTAATCAAATTCAGTAAATTCTTTGGAGGTAATGCTGAAATATTGTATAAGCAAGCATTTACAGATTGAATGAAATCTCCGATAAATTCATCAGCAAAAACTAAGTGAATTTTATGTTCTTTACATTTAGGATATTTGTTGATGCCAAATAGCCCAAATTTCAATGGTTTTAACTTTTCAACAGTATGACATCCATATTTTGGACAAACAGCCACTCTATCTCCCTCTAACCATTTCCGGGATGCTCGAATATCAGGAGTTATCATTCACTCACCATCACTTTTCTTTTTTTAAGTCCAATATGCTCTTTATCTTTTGGTAAACACAATTTTTCATATTCTCGATCCAGTTGTTGATAATTCAACTTAATTTGCTTAAAAAAATCGGGGGTAATCTCATTTAATTCTTTTTCATAATGAGATAATCGAGTTAATGTTTTGATTACTAACTTTAATAATTGAGGTCTCCTGTGAATCTCTAATCCCGAAAGAATATGCAATATTTGCCATAATCTAATCTTATTTCTTAAAAAATTCCTAAATAATTTAGCTTCTAGACTCATTGGAGAGGATTTTGCCATTTCCACTAAACATAAAAATTTTAGTTTAATATCCTCATTTGGTCCTATGTTCTTTTTCAAATAGCTAGTATATTCCCGAATTCTTAAATTCAGCTCCACATCCCATTTCTGAATTGAATTTATACAAGAGATACTAGGAGAGTCTTCAAAATCACTACATATTGCACGAATCGTTGCCTTTTTACTATTTAAATATGTTTGCAACTGACGAGAAATCTCAGTTATCCTGTTCTCAGTTATTTCAAGAATTTCATCATAATATTTGGGTTCTTCATCAT
>JAHLWJ010000600.1 GCA_019057975.1 Promethearchaeota archaeon
GAAGTATCAATTAGAATCTTCATGATTCATAGTCCTCAGTCAATTCCTCTTTAAACTGTTTCCATGCATGATAGCTTATTTTAATTTTAGCCGGAGTATTCAATATTTCTTCTATAGAATGAAGTTTTCTCACAATTAATTGATCCTGATGAATATATAATAAAATAGGCTGATTAGGTTCAAATCCGAGCCTTTTTCTAATTTCCTTGGGAGGAAAAATTTCTCCCTTTGATCCAATTTTTAAAACTATTGTATCAAAATGAGTTGTCATTATAAAATATTATATACTCGAAATATTTAAATTTTTCGAGTGAAAAAAAGTTCTGCTTATTTTATCATCCCTCTCCCCTGGGGTGCCCCCTCCTAAAAAAGTAGGTCTAGACCGATCTCAAATTTTATGTTTGATTATAATGCTTATTTATATTTTTATATGAAATTTTGATTCACTATAGTATCCTAAGATTTATCTCATTTACAATTTATAGCAAATTGGATAATAGATTTGATAGTACTTATAGGTTTTATCAATTTTTCCATAAGATATTCCGCTATGATGAGAATGTCCGTATATTACATGGTTTATTTTTTCCAAATTATATTCATCATCCTCTAAAAACTCTTTTATTTCATCAAAATTTCACCCATTTTCTCATACTCCTACTTATATAAATTAATTTAATTTTGTGTTTGTACATGATCTCTATTTTTTAAAATTTAAGATTTTGCTTAAAAAACTTGGTTTATAAGTTGTAATAAAAAATTAATAAATTTGAATACTTAGGATTTTATGGGATTCAATGATAATTCTTCCATTGATTATATACCTCTACTATTCCTGGAGTATTACAATCGACATTTCCCGTATCCTTCACGAATTGGCAGTATTTGACCATTTTTTTTGTACGTATATATACACGAACACGACTAATTGCGTCTCCTTGGATATGCTTAATCCCCATTTTTTTCGCTATATTCCGTGGAATTATTTTCCCATTAAGATTATAACCAGTTATAAAACCCAATTTTGGATATCGCAGAAGCCCTAAAGTAATTTCAATAAGACTGGTTAGACTTTCAAGTCCTTTAATATCGGTAAACTTATTATTATCTAGAGATAAAGTACTTACGTTTGTTAGATTTTCAAGACCTTTAATTTCTGAAATGTTATTGGACCTTAGATCTAATTCCCATAAATCTCTAAGGTTTTCAAGACCTTTAATTTCAGAAATACTGTTATTAGAAAGAGTTAAGAATTTTAAGTTATTAAGGTATTCTAAGCCTTTAATTTCGGTGATTTGATTTCCTGAAAGATTTAACTTGTCTAAATTTGTAAGGTGTTCTAGTCCTTTGATTTCCGTTATGAAATTATTTTTGAGATTTAATGCACTCAAAGATGTAAGATTTTCAAGCCCTTCAATCTGTGAAATATCAGTAATTCCCATCCCCATCAATTTCAATTTATTTCTTTTGACTTTCTTTATTTTTCCTTTAACTATTACATTGACCACTTAACTCACTCAATTTTGCTATATTAAATAAGAATAATATTTTTAAATATCTCATATAAAGCGTAATGAGATACTAATGTATTATGTAACAAATTGAAGTGTAGATATATATTTAACATTTATGTTAAAAATATAAGTTCAGGTAAAATCACGGTACATTTTTTTCAAATGAATATGTACGAGAAATTAGTGAGCCTAGAAAGTATTTAAGTGGTATTTAATATATTTTTAGTAATAATCAAGAACCCTAAATTTTGAAGTATCATAATACTTACATTATCCTTTAACCGCTCTCCATTACCTCCCTCCCCCGTGGGGCCCCCTCCTAAAAAAGAAGATTTTCCAACCTGAAAGATAATGATACTTTCCCTCTGAGAGTTTAACGTCTTGCTGATTTATTATATTTGAAATATTCTCTGAAGAAACCCATCAAAATGAGAATCAAAGCTAACGATATACTCGATTTGATGGTGATGGCATAATATAATAGAACTGATATCTGTATAACTCATTGGTTTTTTTTCTTTCAAGTCAGTTGTATTAACTTTCTTGAATAATTCCCATGTTTCAAGTTCAAAATTTAAATCGAAAGGAAGAATATTTGCAATTTTCTCACTCCCCCACAATAATTTTTCCAGATGGTTGAAGACTTTGATATTACTTTTAGATCTAATCGCCGCTAATGTAGTGACCTCAGTAATAATAAAATAAGATGTATATAGAACTCCATAATTCCCTGTAGCTAATTCTTTTAATATCATTTCGCTTTGTTCCGCATATTTATCCTTTGGATGACAAAGTCCAAGATAAAAACCAGTATCTAGAAACACGCCCACATGAAACACCAATTATAAGTTATAAATATCTTCGTCATTTTCCGAATCAAAATGTATATCAGAGTTATAAGGGATATCACCTAAGCTGTTTCTTTCTTCAATAATTTTTTGAGCCTTTTTGGGATTTAATATGGGAAGGTGCATTGCTATTTGAATAATTTTTTCAAAATTTTGATTAGCTAAGATAAGGCAATAATCAAGAGTTTCTTGTTGTGTGAGTTTTCGACCTAATCTTAGGGTTAATTTAGCTTGAAGCTGTTCCAAACCTTTTTTATTTTTAATTTTTACTATTGACATACTAGTTTACCAAAGTATATTTGTATATAATAATATTTAAGTTTTAGTTTTTTAATAATTACTTCTTGAATTTTTATGATGTACTATTAATAAACACTAATGTAAGTGATAAATTCAAAATAACATCCTACTTTTTTTCTTTACTATCTCCCTCCCCCGTACTGCCCCCTTAAAAAGAAATATAATATTCTTTACCTTCCAATTGCTTTTCAAGAATCTATCCTAGTTTAGATTAGGTAAAGCTTTTAAGTATGTAATACATACTTACATATATGAGGACTAATAT
>JAHLWJ010000601.1 GCA_019057975.1 Promethearchaeota archaeon
ATTTTGCTGCCTTAAAAGACCCAATTGGTAGGGGAGTGTTTGATTTATGGATTAACTATAATTATTGGAACAATGCTGATATTGAAAAAATGTTTAAGAAAAGACTTTTCTTCAGTATCAAAACAGAATATCAAAAAAAATTGATAAATTATTTCTTATGTAGTGGAATTATAGATTATTTTGGAAAAAGGTTAGGGAAAGCAAGTACTCAAATATATCTTGACGAATTTTTTGGTAAATATATTAAGAGTTTTATAGATGATTTCGTTAATAATTTGGAGGAATACGATAATTTTTTAGCCTATTGTAAGGAGCAATCGAAAGAGGATCGATATGACGAAAAATATTTTACAGAAGTAGAAAAAGCATTCACAGATAATCCTGCTTTTGATTACATGCCTGTGTTCCAATATTTAAGTAATAATCAAAATGAAAAATGTTTTAATCTGATTTTTTCCTTAATATCTGATATCTATGAGAAAAATTTTATATCTTTTGAATCGAGAGATTTCAGGAAATACCAAAATCTTGATTATAAATTTATTTATGAAAATTTTACGCAATCACCTTTAACTGGGATGAAACCTATTTTTAATCCCCCTCTTTTTGCTAATTATGAAAAAAAAATTACATTAAACGAGGCATTCAGGAGTTCATTAGAAGCTGTGGAAGGCGTATCCCGGGGGAGCCCGGTTTCCTTATTGCAGAAATTCGTGCAATCGAAACGGATAGGTCGCGATGTATTTGTAGCAAGCGATCATAGTAAAAAAATAGAAAGTTTGCTAAAAAACATCAACCAGAGTTCAAATAAAATCTTTAATATAATCCAAAAATGGGTTGTGAATCAAAAAATCGAAGAAACATATCTATCTCCATTCTACAAGGTAAAAGACGATACATCTCATCTCTATCAATTGTACGATAAAAACTCTACAAACTGGGCTATTTTTGATAATATAGGGAGAGAGATTGCTAACCATCTTGTAGATGAAACTTTTCCAGATAATTCTCTAATTTCTTCTCAGATTAATTTAGAGGGATTGAATGAAATCAGGACAAATATCATCTCAGAAACCACTTCCAGCTTGAGTATGGCTCAACATGTTAATGATCTCTTAATGGCATTTTCTACAGAATTGGAAGCTCTCGATAAAATGCTCCTGGAGGATGAATCTTTATTTGCTAAGAATGGCAAGTTAAAAATAATTAGAACAAACATACTAGTAATTATAGATGGTCCGAATTCTTTAGGTAAGAATTATCAAGATCGATTAGATTTAGAAAAAGTTGCTAAATATGCACATAGTTTGGATAAAAATGCTGAACTCTATTACTTGACTAAAATAAAAGAAAACCATATTGATAAGACTTCTATTTCTCGTATTGGATATACTGTTCAAGAAAGTCATAAGGATATTGATTATGCTGTACAAAATTTAATTAGGAAAAGTCTTAAATCAAATGAACCCCCTAACATGATTTTAATTGGTGCTAAAGATCAGGATTATATGGTTTTCATTAAACAGATTCGCAAGGAATTCGATATTAAGATTAGGCTCGTTATTTCCTCAGAAAAAGGTTTATCGAATTCACTCAAGAGAGCTTTTAACGAAGATGACATCTTATCGTTTCCTGAAAAAAAAGAACCAGAAAAAGAAGATAAAGAAACTATTTACCTTTTCTTTAAAGGTAGAATGGATGATCCAATTAGCAGGAATGAATCAGGAAAGTATTGTTTACCTGATAGAGAAGGAAAATTTCAACCTAATATAGGAGAAAAGTGGCTATGTAAGATAAAAAAAGAATTTGATAAATCAATAATTCTATTGCTTATCAAAAAGATTAGTTGAAAAATTAGAGAGTTTGTGGAGAAACGAGCTGCGTTTGAACTCATTTTATTTTTTCCCACCTATTTTTCACCTCTTTTTTTCCTTATATAAAAAAATCGGAATATTACTATTATTCCATAATTAAATAGGTTCAATTGATATATTTCCAATATCTAACAGGGAGTTTTGACCATTATGAAAAGAAACTGCGAATCCACCAAGAAAGGAAACCCATTCATTTTCGATTATTCGGTTAAACCATCCGTATCTTAATCCAATGATGAATAAATCATGGGAAACATGAATATTAATCCCACCTGGTTGAGTCTTCATTAAATCATCCTTAATCTGCTTATATACATTTGTACAATAATCAGAAAAAGGAACTATAGAATCTTTAGGAAAGAAATCATCATGCCAGTGTTGTATGAATTTAATTCCTCGATATTTTAATGCTTGAGTGGTGATGAATCCTCTATTAGATTTCGTGTTATTTAATTGAGAAGTTGATCCCATTAATTTGCCTGATCCTCCGGTTTTACGAAATCCTTCTAAAATACTTTCAGCTGTCTCTTTACATCTTGGAGAGGGCTATGATAGATCTGAATTGATCGTTTTCTTGGTAAAGAAGTACCGAATATCTTTGCAAGTTTATGCCCTTTAGCTGTTAATCCTAGTTTTTGTAGTTCTAAAGGATCATTTGAGCTTTTTCTATGAGAATGTCTTAAGAATAACACTATTTTAGCGTTTTTATGGAATTTAGTTAAACCTTGAATTATAGATCTCGCTTGAAAACACCAATCTACGTTTTTCCAAATATCGATGTGAGTTTTTTTCATAAATTTCACTCTAAATTTTATTTAAACTAAATAATAACAATCTTTACAATAATAGTGTCTATATTTTGTATTTACAAAGTTCCTGAACAGTTCTGCATTTAAGCCATTCCATATTTTTTCAAAAGAATAATTTTGACAATTCCCATATATATAGGGATTTAACATATTACAGACGGTAAGATCTCCGTTATATCTAATATAAACCTCCTCCCAGGGATTATTGCAATGAAATTGGCAAGAGGGATTAGATATATTTT
>JAHLWJ010000602.1 GCA_019057975.1 Promethearchaeota archaeon
TTAAAACACCATGAGCTAATCCAATCCAGCAGGATCCTAATCCTAAAGATTGAGCACTTAACATTCCACGAGTTAAAGCAATGGTGGCATTCATAGCGTCACCTGGATTATTTGAATGAATAATTAATACATGAGGGGCTTGATGAAATATGGCATCAATACCCATTTCCCTAGCTCTTTTTGCACCTTCACCGTATTTAGTGTTACTCGAAGCAATAAGTACATCCATAACCGCATTAGATAATACCTTAATTGTATTATCATTTGAAATTATTTTACATCTTAGAGTTCGAATATTAGCACCTGTGGGCGAATAAGCCATAGAAGTCAAAACTTTTTCCATAACATTTCGAGGTATTTTTTTCTTTTTGTACCTCCTAATCGATCTTTTCGCTGTCATGAAATTATTCAGTGTTTCGTATGAAATTAGAGTGCTTGGATCTTTAACACCTTCAAATGTCAATACATCTTCCATATTTTCACTAAGGATGGCATCCTCTGGACATCTACATCTACAACGATTGCATCGACTACATAGATTATCTGGATCGCTGAAAACTATCTTTTTTTGATCTGCGTCAAAACTAAAATAACTTGGGCATTCATTTACGCAATTCTTGCAAAGGTTGCATTTATCATAATCAATTCCTAAAATAGACATAGTTTCACACTAATTTCTTATTCAAAATGGTATGAAACTAAATCTTTGAGAGTTAATCTATTTTTTCTTTTTTACTCGTTTTCCAGTAGAGAAGACTACTCGGCTTCCCTAAACTTTTTAACAATGACGAATATCAACTAATGTGAAATTAACTATGAATGAGAAAATTCAAAAAAATGAAACTCTAAACTTAATAAAAAATAGAAGAAGTATTCGAGCGTACAACCCTAAACTTCTCACTCAAGAAGAAATAGATACCATCATCCTAGGGGCAATGAGGGCTCCAACTGCGGGAAATTTAATGATGTATTCAATTATTCACGTAGCTGATCAAAATTTAAAAGATAAACTAGTAAAAACTTGTGATAATCAACCTCATATTGCGAAAGCACCGTTAGTCCTACTATTTTTAGCTGATATGCAGCGATGGTGGGATTACTTTAAACTAAGTAAAGTCGAGGAAAAATGCAATGAAATAGGAAGAGAGTTCCAAACACCCCAAGAATCTGATTTACTTCTTGCTTGTTGCGATGCGTTAATAGCAGCCCAAAACTCTGTAATTGCCTCAGAAGCATTAGGTATTGGCTCATGCTATATTGGAGATATAATGGAAAATTATGAAATTCACCGTGAAATGTTTGATCTGCCTAATTGGGTATTTCCCATAACCTTGATTTGTTATGGCTACCCTAAAGGAAATAAAAACAAAATTCCCCTCACAACACGCTTTCCTCAAAAATTTATACAGTTCACAGATAAATACTCGAGGTTGAGCGAAAACGATTTTATAGCGATGTTGAAAGATGAAAAAAGAAAAATTGTTGCAAAAGAAGCAGAAAATATGGGACAACAACTCTATCTTGGCAAGTTAGGGGCAGATTATTCAGTTGAAATGCGTCGTTCTGTTAAAGTAGCTCTAAAAGAATGGCTTAAAAAAGATTAGAAATAATAAAAAAAAATTAAAATTTAAGAATTTTTCTAAATATCGGCCCAAGCAGCTCGTTCTTTATCAAGAAACTTTTCAACTACTTTAAACTCGTGATCTATTAATAGAGTGGATCTCTTTTCAATATCATATGACGGCCATTTAGGGATCCCATCGTGATTGGGGTTTCCAGAACGAGCGAATGCAATCCAAGCATCCATAACTTTATGACTAATGGCATCTAAATCTGGACTATTACCTACAAAATCTTGAAAAGCAGGATTATTGAGCGTGTTAAAAACGAAGGGTATCTCAAGAGCATGACAAGCACCTAATTCCCCATTGAAACCTGGAGAGGGCCAAGTAAACAGGTAATTATATGTATTGGGTTGATGTTTACTCTGTGCTTCAAGTAATTGTATTGTGGAAATGCGAAAAATGTTATCAGTGATAAGTGCATTCATAATTTCTTTTGGTTCGTTAGAAAACTTGCCTTCTCTCGCTTGCTTGTACGCATCAACTATAGCTTTACCTTTAGCAAGGTCTATACCTAATCTACCCAAGTAACCGATAAGGAGCATTTCACCATCAACTTTATTCATCTTATTTATTTCAGGATCAAGAGCTGTAAACAACTTAGCTTCTTCCAAATTAGTGCCAATCATAAATTCAATATCCTTACAATCACCATTTTGAAACGCCTTTAGAGGATGTATTGGCAAAGTCTCCCCCTCTATGAGAGGTCGAAAAGCAAGAAGATTGGTAGGATCCTCAGCTAAAAGTTTATTCTGTGCATCGATGATTTTTTCGGGAGATATAAAACGCAATGCGTTAATATCTCCTTTTTCAACGCCTAGCATACGCAATAATTTTTTTGTGGGTTTCTTGGTAACCTTTGAATCAATAACAGGAGCACTTTGAGCTATTATGCGATGAAAGAGCCCTTTAGCAGCTGGCATGGCGGCTAAAGTAACTACTGAATAACCTCCAGCAGATTCACCAAAAATCGTAACATTATTTAAATCCCCTCCAAATAATTCGATATTATCGTGAACCCATTTAAGCGCTAATATTTGATCCAACTGCCCAACGTTAGCCGTGACACTGGGAAGGTATAAATAACCTAAAGCCCCTAACCTATAATTGATAGTAACTACAACAACATCACCACGCCGGGCTAAGGCTGAACCATCATACATCGGATCAATCCCCCCTCCCATAATAAAGGCACCCCCGTGAATCCAGAACATCACTGGACGCTTCTTGTTATCTACACTAGGAGTCCAAATATTAAGATTCAAACAGTCTTCACTTTCGGGTTGAAGTTTACCCGTAA
>JAHLWJ010000603.1 GCA_019057975.1 Promethearchaeota archaeon
CCTTTTTTATGAAAAATGTCATTTTCCCAATATCTATTAAATTTATCGTTTTTCCAATCAAATTGTTCAGTACATCTTGAACATCCGTGATCAGTCGCAAAAAATATAAAAATCTCTTTATAACTTCTACTTATTAATTCAATTAAAGGCCGTATTTTTGAATTATAAATTGAATTAATTAATGTTTTTAAAAAATTCTGAGAATAAGTATGTGAAGTTTTATCAGAGAAATTGAAAACGCTAATTTGAAAATTATCTTTAGTGTTTTTAATGTTATTAATATTCTCTTTAAAATCATACATATTTTCACAATTTGTTATAAAGTGATTTTTCATTTCTTCTATATAAGCTTTACTCGTAGGTTTTCCAGATTGTCTTAAAAATTCTTTTAATTCATTATTACTTTGAATATTTCTCGGATATTCTCCACTAAACAAAGCTGCTCTTGCATATTTCGTCAAGGTTGGTAAAATAGAATAACCAATTTCTGTTTGAATATATAAATTTGGAAAATCATTTAGGATCTTTTGTTTTAAGATATTCCATATTCCTAGATGGCAGCAATCTATAAATAAAAATAAATTGAATTTATTAAGACCAGATAAATAATTAGTAAAAAAATTTCTTTTTAAGGCATTCACAACATTTAATGGAGTTGAGTTATCATTGGCTTTCAAAACCCATTTTTTATAATTATTTAACAGGTATCCCATAAAAAGAGTATCTACTTGATTTAAAATATCAAGAATTATCTTTTCGAGATTTCTAACAAAAATTTCAATATTGCTTTTTGTTGATGGAATAAATTGTAATGTGTCTTCGATAAATGATTCTATACTCTCATTTAATTCAATAATGTATTTTTCAAAAATAGATTTCCAAATTAATTCATCATCGTTTTTATTTTTTAATAGGGGAATTACTTTCTTTTTTATATAAAAAAGATATAAAATGATTTCTGTAAAATTTTCAAGAAAATTCAATTTAATCCAATATTCTGAACTATTATCTCCAATCCTATAGAAGAAATTATTTTTAAAAATATCGATTGATTTGAAATTTAGAGCATTAAATATAATTATTGTATTCGTTAACTCATTTAATTTAGGATTTCTGAAAAACATACGTAAAATAGCCATAATATAATATTCTAAAAAGATGAAACTTAGCCAAAAACGAGGAATTTCAAATAAAATTTTATTTAAATTTTTCCTTAAATCATCCAATTCCGGAAAGAAAATCGAATTTTTTGTCACTGGATTTTGTTCAAACAAATTTATATTATCTTCAATAGTTTTTATTACTATTTTGAATTTTTCAATATATTTGATTAAATTAATTTCATTATTTTTTTTTTCTGAAATAATTTTGAAAATATATTTTATAAGGTTATCTCCTATCTCACCAATTGCCTGTATCTCTGCAATTAAGGGAAGGATATCTTCATCGAATTCCAGAAATTGTATTAAATCTGTTTTAACAATAATATATTTCATAGTTACTTCGAAGTTATTTAGATTCTGATTAAATTGTCTAATATAAGAAATAATAGTTAATAAATTAAGTAAATCTTTGAAATTATTGTTAACTAGGCATTTTTCTATAACTCGACTAAAGCTGTTAGGGAAAATATTAAAAATATAATTTTTAAGTGTTTTTTTTAAATTTTTTAAATAATTATTTTTATAAATTTCAACGAATAACTCGGGAATGAAAAGAATCTTTTTTAGAAGATATATGGCTTCCTCATTATCTTCCAACAATTCTCTAAAAATTATCTCTATTAAATGTTTACTTTCTAATTGGTTTTTATATCTTTCTATATTTTGCTCAATAAAATCAAGTGATTTCCATATTAGAAAGCTTAAATCATTAATATTATTTGTAAAATTTGGTTTTTTTCCAAATTTCTTTTCAAAATAATATTCAAGTAAAATCTTAGGATTGATTTTAATTTCTGAGGAATAAAAACTTCTTAATAATTTTTTTCGTCTATTTGTTATTATTAGAGAATTCTTTTCTTTTCGGTAAATATCTTCTTTAATTTTAATATATTGCTTAATAGGATTTTCATGAATAAAAAATAAATATTTATTTGAATCTTCAAAAATCTTAAATAATTTATCATCATGTTCATTTTTAGGGATACAAAAATAGTTATCTAATAATATGATAAATTTTTTTGGAGATATGCTATGATATTTCTCTTTTATATAATTAATTAAAATTGAAAAAACTCTTTTTTCATAAATTAATGATTTGATACTCAGTTTTATTCGTCCCTCTAAGTTATTAAAGATTTAAATTTAGCTTTAGAAAAATTTCTTAAAATGATTGATTGCCCTTTAAATATTATTTCGTAGTTTTTAATCATTTCAATTAATTCTTTCATAGATGGAAAATTTATTTGATATACCTTATAATCTAATTTTTGAAAAACTTCCTTATTGGCATAATATAATTGATCTTCAATTATTTGGATTAAAATTTGATTTTTATTAAGATCATATTCTAATTTTAATAAATCTCTGAAAAGAAAATCATTAATATCATCCAAAATGATAAAATCAAAATTATTTAGTTCAAGAATTTCATTGATATTATTTTTCTCTAAGAAAATTTGCAGAATATTAGGGTTAAAATCCTTTATGTTATCTTCCCACATTTTTTTAAATAAAACTAATGGAAAATCATATATTTTGGTTTTATCAATATTTATATCCAATTTATTAACTATAGCCTTCAATAATTTCCTACAAAAAAAGGATTTACCAGAGAATTGTTCACCTCTAATTATTATTTTTTTTTCTTCTTCTATATTTTTTATTATTGTATCAAATATCGATTTATGAGATGGAAATATATCAAATTTTTCTATATTTTTGAAAATTAATTCTGAATTTATCATCTTAATAATTTAA
>JAHLWJ010000604.1 GCA_019057975.1 Promethearchaeota archaeon
TAAAATTTTTCTTTTCAATCATTATAGGTCTTTTTATATGGGTTATTAACAATTTCTCAGTAATTTTTCCAGAGATAATATTGATTAATAGAATCTTAATAGTTTTGTGTGTGTTCACAATCGTTACAGTTATTTTTGATTTATTACCTTTAAGAGAATTAGCTTATTATTACGCCAAATTTGTAGATAAAGAAAAAGTCGCAATTAATATTGGCAACGCTCAGATTATTGATTTGGGTAAAAAACGATCTCAAATAATTCATTATATAAATTTACTGATAGCAATTTTGCAATTTAGCGCTGGCGGTGTGATACTAATAATCGTTTTTGCATTAGTAAATCAAAGCGTTGCTGTCCAAGATATTATTTTTAGTTTAGGGGCTAGCGTGTCCAATATTCCTAGTGTGGCGGGATCAACGCTTTTTACAATAATATTATTTATTTTTGGTTTAACTCTTCTCATATGCGGTATGTTGTCATGGTACCGGAATAAAGAAATAAAATCGCTTGGAATTTAATCGCTGAGAATTAACATTTTTATAATACGGTATAATGTTATTTTAAGAAAATGAAATTACCTAAGTTAAATTTGCATATTCATTCTACCTATTCTGATGGAAAAAATAAAATAAATTGGATTCTAAACTTTAGATGGCAGAAAAAATATATGCTAAGTTTAGACAAATATGAAGTTGCAATAACCATACTTCAATAAGTTAATACTAATAAAATTCCCTGATTTCATTTCTTATTGATTTTTTAAGACAAAAAAAATACTATTTAGGTTTAAAATTAAGCAAAATTTCCGTTAAAAATGATAAGACATTTCGGTTAATATCTTTTTTCGAAGAATTTTCTTTTTTAAAACCTCTATTGAAAACTTCATATGTTTTTTCGATTTGATTTGAAAATAAGAAAATAATACAACAAGTATAGAACAAAAAATAGAAACTATACTTGTCAAATAAAAATAAGTTTCTCTTATAGAAAAATTTATCCAAAAGTCTCGAATAATGATTGTAAAAATTATTAATATTCCTAAATTTAGTCCAAATATGATTATTGAGAACAAGGTTTGGAAAAAAAGGAGTTTTTCTAAACGAACAAGGATTAAGGTCAACATAGACAAAATTATCGAATACAATAAAACAAAAAACACGAGATATCCATAATATTCATCTATAATAAGATCATCTTTAATATAATCAATATAGTTAATAATATCCAAAGAAGAAATAATAGAGAAAAATATGATCAAAACTGATAGGATGGTTAATATCTTTTTAGTTTTCATCTTGCTCTTATCTATCCTCAATTGGAATTTCTTTTAAATTTTACGAACTAGAAAACAACCTCATAAATTTAATTCAAATTCTAGACAAAGAGAGGATTTGAAAACATTTTGATTGAGCTATTATTTCTGTGTTCTATGAAGGTGTTGGAGATAATACTTAAATGCCCTTTCAAAGGCAATATCAAGAAGCAATTCACTTTGCTCTTTCGGATATGATAGCATTTCTTTTAATCGAACTTTTCCTATGTTAAATAATTCTTTAAATGTAGTTAACTTTTCTGATATTTCCATATTGGCAATTTCTGATATCGGTTTATCTTTCATTTTCTGCCAATCAGTTATTGCAGACCAAGTAATACAGCGCATTGCTAATTCGGGAATTTCTATTTGTTCGCAAACGAGGCTCGAGATTATTTTAATTAGCTTTTGTTGTTCAGGTTTAAACTTAACTCTTGCATAATCAATTTGTCTCGATGAAATTTCTTCTTTATTAAAATTTAACGCATATGTCAAGATATATCCTACCTAATTTATCCTAATAATACTTCAACTTAAAAGAATATAAAGATCTACAAAAATCCTATACCTAAAAAGAAATTAGAATTTACCTTTATAAAGTAACTGGTAATTTTAGATGTTCATGTCAATATTTTAACTGAACTAAGTAAACATGATAATAAAAACCAAATGAATTATATTTTTATTTACAAAAATGTTTCATATTTATATGGAGTTAGATGAAAAAATAGATTTAGCCGCAAAGTGGATTTATGGATCAAAAAATCTTGTTATATTCTCCGGCGCTGGAATGTCAACTGAAAGTGGAATTCCTGATTACAGAGGTCCAGATGGAGTATGGACACGCCGTGATAAGGGTTTACCCCCTCCTAAAATGGCTGTGCCATATGATCAAGTTAAACCAAATCAAGGACACTATGCTGTATTAGACTTATTAAATCTGGGTAAATTGATTTATTTAATTTCTCAAAATGTAGATGGCCTTCACGCTAAATCTGGAATCCCATTTGAAAAATTAGCAGAACTTCATGGAAATCGTTATTTTATGAAATGCTTGGAGTGTGGAAAAAAATTAACATTTGAAGAGGCTAAATGGGATAAAAAAAAGTGGGGTAATGGATTTAGAACAGATCGGGTCCAAAACAAGCAACCTGAATGTCCAAATTGTAGTGGAAGGCTTATTTCAAGCATCGTTAATTTTGGTGATCCGTTACCTATTGATGAACTTGAAGAATCTATGAGGATGTCCGAAAAGGCCGATGTTTTCTTTGTAATCGGTTCATCTCTAGTTGTGACCCCTGCCGCAAATATGCCTGGAATTGCTTGGAGGAGTGGTGCCAAATTAATAATTCTTAACAAGGGCGAAACTCCATACGATAGTGAAGCTGATTTGAGGTTCTTTGATCAAATCGGAGATGTCCTTCCCAACATTATTCTGAAAGTAAAAGAAATGATAAATACCAATTAAACTGTTAGTATCATTAAAAATGGGTGAAGATGATGTCAAAAGAAGTGAATATCAATAGATTTCCTAATTTAGATAAATATAAGCAGAAGCATGTTGATGTAGACCAAGCTATTAAACGATACATCAAACCTGGAGATC
>JAHLWJ010000605.1 GCA_019057975.1 Promethearchaeota archaeon
AAGTGATAAATTCTATGAATAATAAGAAGCTGTATTTTGGATTTTTTGTTGCGATGTTGATTTTCTGCACTTTTAATCTTTCAGCGACTTCCTCTCCTTTAACGCCCGATAATTATAATGATCAATTGGATCTCGACGAAATTTATGTATATAATGTTACATCATTTAATACTAGTAAATCACTTGAATGGAGAGAATTAAATTGGGTTGCTCCACCAAGAGGATTCGCCAATACAACTCCAGGAGGTCAAATTTTAGTTAATTTCACGGGATTTTACGATAAAGATCCTTACGATGATTATAATCTTTTCGAAAGCCCTATACCATACATGAATATAGAGTTCAAGGAAAACCAACTAGGCGTTCTTGTTACAAATACTACATTTTACAATATTTCAAATGGAGAGGCTGATATGAATTTGGCTCTTGGATACAATTATTTTAAGTCGGGATTTTTAATTCCAAACAATAATTTTACTTTCTTAAAACAGCAAGCTTTAGCACAAGATGAACCTCCATGGTGGAATGCAACCGTTATCATTGAAGAGACTCAAAATAACATTTCATTTGATTTTCGCCAAGAAGTAGGATTCCTTCAGAAAACCAAATCTATTTATGATAAGATTTCAGGACTATTAATTTATACAAATATTTCTGTAGGAAATTATAACCTTGAGATGACATTAACTAATCTCCCAACCTTAAAAACTGAACCCCAAATAATTCCTTCATACACGCCAATAATCACATTCGCTACCCTTAGTATTACAACAATACTCTTAATCCTAAATACAAAAAAAAAGCAAAAAAGCAAAAATTAAATTACACAATAACAAATTACTTTTTTTAAATTATTTTTATTTTGAAAGATGGAGAAAAGGAATAAATATATTTTATTGGCATTTCTTGGTGTTTCTTGCTTTAGTTTACTATTTTTTTATAATTCACTCCTCCTCCAAAATCCACAATCTCCTATCATTCAAAACGAGGAAGAAAGAGCGGTGAAACAATACAGCGTTGATAATATTACCTTAATTATCGATTATTCTGGAGTAAAAACGAATGAAAAATTTGAAAATGTTAGTTTGACTAATTATCAAACTACAGCGTATCACCTTCTCCTAAATTGTTGCGAAATTAGTATTCAAAATTATGGGGGGTACATATATATAAACGGAATCAATGGTGTTGGAACTGGTTGGATTTACACCGTTAATGATGGTATTCCTCCAATGCTGGCGGTGAATTATTACAATTTACTAGATAACGATACTGTTAAATGGAAGTATGTATAAAAAACAAGATTTCGCTAATTTCTAAACAAAATCACGATGTTTGCAATTCTTTCGATTCAATCCGCTTTAGAACAGGTTCCATTTCTCTAAAGGATTTACGTATTTTATGGAAGTAGTAGCCCAATTTATAGCCCTTACTACAGTTCGTAAATAACATGAAATTATTATCTATATCTCCAACTAATATAATCGTGTAACCTTTTACACCCCTAATCACGATTTCTCTTAGTTCTCCTTGGCCCAAGCCAGTACTGATTTTTTCTCCTAACGAAATTAAAGTAGCAGGACTCGCACTGTAAATGTCTGCTACAATATCAGCGGTTTCAGAGCTAGCTATTCTTAATCCCGTTTTTGAGACAATTGCGCTTCCCTCCAAGTCTGTGGAACTTTCTAATTGTTCTAAATTGCGCATAATCTCTGCTAATAGTTCGCGATCGATGTTAATTTCCGACGAATGAATTTTTTCCATTTTTTCACCTCAATTAATATTATAAATTAATTTAGCAAATTTAAATCTTTTTTAGATTTCAGAGTAAAACTCCTTAATTCTTTTAGAGTAATTATATCCCCTTTTTCTACAGTTTTGCTTTTATCTTCAATTGATACGATTACTAAACCTTTAGTACCAAATGTATCAACAATTTTTAAAAACGGAGGTTCCAACTTTCGACCGATTATTTTTTTTGCTCCCTCAATACTTTGCGCTAAACTACGGCAAATGACCCCTTGGGGATGCTCTGAATTTTGAACGAATCCTTTTTTCAATTTGTATTTGTATAAAATAGGAGGTTTATGGAGAATTTTAATCAATTCAGCAGCCCCAAGTATCCTTAAAGTTGTTGGTGGAAGGTCAAGTCTGCTTATCAACAGTGTTGATCGTTCTTTATTAAAAAAAATCTTCTCATTTAACCATAGGTAGGCATTGTATTTTTTTAATTCTCCAGTTCTCTCTAGTTGAATTTTTTTATTATTATCTTCATAATATGGAAATAGATATCCAGTTAATGTAAACATCCCTATTGTTACATGAACTTGGGTTCCAAAATTGGTGATGGGTTTAAATAGGTTATTCTGATTCACTTGAATGTCAATTAAATCGCCCAACTCGAACGAATTCTTATTGTTAGTAGCATAGCAACCACGGTAGACTTTTTTAATATCTAATCCTTTTAAATTAATTCCGACCCTATCTCCTGCTTTAGCAGATCCAACTTCCTGGTGAAAAATTTGAATAGATTTCACCCTACCTGATGTGTTTACTGGTATAACATCTAAATTCTGATTAATATCCAATTTCCCTTTTAATATAGTCCCCGTTATTATCGCTCCTCGTCCCTTTATCGAAAAATGATGATCTATTGGGATAATTACGCTCCCTTCATAGTCTCTTTTAATTTCTAATTTCTTGATCTTCTCCAATATCCCCCGTTTCAAGTCATCAAATCCAGTTTGTTCTTTAGCTGAAACTGTATAAATTGGTATTATTGAGCCAAAAGAAGTAGATTTAAAAAATTCCCTTATTTTTTTAACTTCACTATCAATATCTCCTTTGAACAGATCTGTTTTATTTAGTATAACGATAACATCTTTTATGTTGAGTGAATCAATCATTATAA
>JAHLWJ010000606.1 GCA_019057975.1 Promethearchaeota archaeon
GCACATAACATTCCATACGTCAGAGCTATTGTAGAATTCATAGCATCTCCAGGATTTCTTGAGTGGATTATCATTACATGAGGGGCATTGTAGAATATAGTATCTATACCCTGCTCTCTAGCTTTTATAAAGTTTTCACTGTACCCTGGAATATTTGAAGCAATTATTGCGTCTATAACCACTTCTGATAACTTTTTGATTTTATCATTATCTGAAATTATGGTGCAATGTAATGTTCGGATGTTACCTCCTGTTGGGGCATATTTCATAGTTTCTAGAACTTTTTCTAAAATAGCTTTAGGGACTTTTTTCTTCTTAAATCCTCTTATTGACCGTTTAGCACTCATAAATTTATGCATACTTTCATATGAGATTAATGTACTAGGGTCTTGAACTTCTTCAAAGGTTAATATTTCTCCAATATTTTCATACATAATCGCATCTGATTTACACCTTGCGATGCAACGCCCACATGAATCACAAAGATTATTGGGATCTTCAAACACCATTTTATTTAGCTCTTTATCACGTCTAAAGTATCTTGTGCATGCATTATAGCAAATTTGACAATTGTCACATTTTTCATAATCTATTCCTAATATTGGCATTTTTAATAGAAATTCAGTTTAAGTGATTTTTCGATTTATTTTTGTTTCTTAGAATAATAAAGAGTAATTTAATTATTTTTTTCTAATTTCGAAATTTACATCTTCGAATTTAGTATGGATAGTACGATAAATTTTAAATTTTCCATCATCTAGAGCATGATTTATAATTTCATTAATCTCTTTTTCATCTAGAAAGCTTTCTGAAATGATTTTGTCAATCTTTGAATACACTAATTCCCTAATTTTATATCTAAACCTATTTTTTTTCTTTTCATCAATAGTTTCAGATAATTCTAAATGTTCTTTGTGATCCATAATATTTTGCACTAAATCATTAACACCTTCCCCAGAAATAGCGTTAGTCATAGTGACTGGTGGTCTCCACCCACTCTGAAAGGTAGAATCATCAAGCATCATTTCTATTTGAACAGCAACATCTTCACCACCTAAATCTTTTTTGTTAATGTCGTAGATATCACCAATTTCAATTATGCCTGCTTTCTGCATCTGTATTGCATCCCCATAACCGGGCACGAGAATTACTACAACAGTATAAACTAGATTGTAAACATCAAACTCCGCTTGACCTACACCGACGGTTTCTATGATAATTAAATCCATTCCAAATGCTTCATATAATAAGCTAATATCAAAAACAGCCCTTGAAATTCCACCTTTATATCCTCGAGATGCAAGACTTCGCATAAACACATTTGGGTGTAATGAGATATTAGTCATCCTGACTCTATCTCCTAAAAATGCCCCCCCACTAAAAGGAGAAGTAGGATCTACACAAATAATTCCAATACTCTTTCCTTCATCTAATAAGTTTTTGCAGATTGCGCCAGTTAAAGTACTTTTTCCTACACCAGGAGAACCAGTAATCCCAATAATATATGAATCATGCCTTACATCTTCAAAATGTTTGAAAACCTCATGTGCTTTTTCTGGTTCATTTTCAATGATAGTTATTAATTTTGCTAAAGCAATTTTGTCTTTTTTCTTAAATCTGCTAATTAAAGAATCAAAATCATAGGAAACTTTCAATGATATACATTCCTCAATAAAAAATAGCTGTTAAATTAAAATTTAATGAAAAAAAATATTACATGTCTTTTTTATTTTTCTTTTATATGGGTTTTAATAAAGTTAACAATGTCAGAGACAATAGAACCAGGTCCATAGACGTTAGCAACGCCCATCTCTTTTAATTTGGCAAAATCTTTAGCGGGAATTACTCCACCAAGAAGTATCATTATATTATCTAATACACCTCGTTCCTTTAATAAATCAATGACCTCTTGTGTATATGCAAAGTGAGCTCCGGAATGGATACTTAAACCAATAACATCTACGTCTTCTTGAATCGCGGCTTCAACAATTTGTTGAACATTTTGAAAACCTCCAAAGATAAGTTCCATACCTGCGTCTCTAATAGCTCTTGATACAACAATACCGCCTCGCCAATGGCCATCAATACCGGGTTTTGACATTAACACCCTAATTTTCCTATCACTCATAGATTTTTCACCTTAAAATTTATATTGCTAATGGAGGTTCCCAAATACCCCAGATTTCTCTATAAATATCACATATTTCGCCAACAGTTGCACCTTCTTTTGTTGCTTCCATAACCACAGGCATAACGTTTTCCTCTTTCTCACATACGTTTCGCAATTTATCCAAAATTTTCTCTAATTTTGCGTTATCTCGCCGAGCTTTTAATTTTTCAATACGTTGAACTTCTATCTTTATTGCCTCTTTACTCGTCCTAAATACATCTGTCACCGTATCGTAAGGTACTGAATATTTATTGACACCAAGCATAATTTCATCACCACTTTCAATTTTCACTCTCCTTTTATGAAAGGCATCTCGCATTTCCTTGTATAAGAATCCTGATGAGAGAGATTTATCAATAGAGCCAACTTTTTGAATTTTATCAATATATTTCCATACTCTTTCTTCAACCTCATCTGTCAACCATTCAATAAAATATGATCCAGCGAGGGGATCTATAGTATTGTGTATTCTTGATTCATCTGATATTACCTGTTGAGTTCTTAAAGCAATTAGAGCTGCTTCTTCAGATGGTAAACATATTGCTTCATCATAGGAATTAGTATGTAAACTCTGACATCCTCCCAGGTTCGCTTCTAAAGCTTGAATCGCAGTTCTTACTATATTTATTTTGGGTGATTGTGCTGTTAAAGAAGATCCTGCTGTTTGTACATGGAATCGAAAACCAAGATTTTTTGGATCCTTAGCTTCATACTTATCTTTCATTAATTTATACCATAT
>JAHLWJ010000607.1 GCA_019057975.1 Promethearchaeota archaeon
GCTTTCTAACATCATCAGGGGTTTTCTGGAAAAATTTGAAAACAAGAGAATTTTCTGATTTCAAATCTTCTATTCCATTAATGTATAACCTCATAATTTCATTAGCTAGTCTTTCAGTGGAAAAACTAATTAATTCAATTTCTAAATTTTCATCATTGAAGCAATCTAACGCTCTAACATATTGTTCTCTTAATATCTCATAAGCGATTTTATTTGTAAGATTGCCATCAATGTATCCTGACCAAGCAGCTTCCCAATAACCTTGTTTGTTTTTTTCTTTAGGAAAGATATTTTTCAAATTTTCTAAAACCCATTCTTTATCCAAATATATCAATCTATTCAAATGAAAGCCAAAAATATACCTAATGGTGTAAGAAGGATCTAACTCATAATCAAAATGAGCCTCAAGGATATTTTTTATTTGATCTGGGAGCTTTGATATTGAATGATTATTAAGAGTGATCTCATCATTAGAATGTATTGCATTCCAATAAGCAAAGTCAATTAACCTATTCATTGCTATCCCACGCACGGTATTAATTGACATGTCACTTATCCGCCAGTTTCCTTTAATGTTATTTAATTCTTCT
Organism: Promethearchaeota archaeon; assembly: GCA_019057975.1. The sequence continues at coordinate 591 of JAHLWJ010000607.1, forward strand.
TCTGTAGTAGGTTCTTCATCATTTGTTAATATTCTCAGAATTTCAAATATGTCTTTTTTAAAGGAATAAGGAATCGAATTTTGATGATGCTTTGATAAACCTCTTCTAAATAACCACCCAATACTGGTTTTTATATCTCTGAGAGTGTTTTCTTTATAAAAAATCGATTCTTTACTAATCTCAGTTTGAATATAATTTCTTATTAATAGGGCTTTGCACAAGGAGATGATTGAATCCCAATCAAAAATAAGTTTTTGTTCAAGTGCTCTATCAAATCCATTAAGCAGGAAGGAGATATATTTATGCATTTCGCTAGATTTTAAAAACTCTGGAACAATCTCTATAAATTCATTAGGTCTTTTTCCTACTATATTTCGTAAAGTTCTTCCAAGACCGACCCTTGAGAAGGATAATGAATGTTCAGGTTCTTGATAATCTTTAAGATAATTGAATATTTCTTGAATTGACATGTTTTCCATATTCTCTTCCTTTATCGGGCTGATGGGTCCGATTTGGACTCTTTGTATATTTTCGAATGGATCAATGGATTTGATCTTTTCCTCCACAATTTTGTATACCTGAGTCAAATCATCTGTTAAGTATTGCTTAATAGGTGTTATTTTCTTTAATCTCCAATATTGGGTGTAGTACTCAATATCTTCTTCTGAGGCTGGAACTCCCCTATTATTTTTAAAATTTCGTTTATATTTTGCAATATCAGGACCATCTTCAATCCACTTCAAGTATACTTCTTGAACGTCTTGCTTTGCAAATGAAAAGCAATTTTTTAATAGCTGGAAAAACTCCAAAATTCTTAGACTGTATTGAAAATATATTTTATTCGAAATGGCTTCAGAAATGTAACTTTGAGACATTTTAGGGAAATTTTTAATTATATATAATTCCAAACGGCGAAATATAAGGTAATCATGCTCTCGTAAGATTTCAATTGATTCATTATAAGAAATTTTTTGCTTATCACCAATATATATTAATAGATCCCTTATCGCACTTACAAGAAAATTTTTAGTATCTTTATCATACGTGTAATAATCGTGTTCGTCTATCAATCTGCGCCATTTAAGAGAAAGATCATTGTCCCCTTCAAGAGAATGTTCAGGACTCTCTAAATACTTAATTATAGCAATTACTAATAATTTTGTCAGGAGCTTTAAAGATTGGATTGGATCATATTTTTTTAAATAAGGTAATAATTCCTTTAAGATCTCACCATAAAAATACCCTTCAATATCATAGGATATTTTCATTTGATCAGGTTCAAATCTTTGAATATCTGTGATTGTTAACATAGCTTTTGTCATTTCAAAAGCTACTTCAAATTCATTCTCCTCGAATAATTTTCCAATATATAGTGTTACTTGTTTAGATAACGCAAAATATCCTGATTTAGCATTTCCAATCCATCTTTTTATTTTTTTTTTCAGTTGAAGTGTTTCCTTTATTGGGGCTCTATTCAACGATTTCATGAATTCAACTTGGGCTCCTTCGTGTGTTGTGTTTGATAATTTTTTAATAATTTCGATAACCTCTTTGTATTTAATATCCGCAATTTTCGTCAAATATAATGGTTCTATGCTGTAATCTCCTTTTTGAGGTGGATTATCAAAGAAACCATTCTCTATTAATAAATCAACCCAATTGGGATGATATAAATTCTTGAAAAAATATCTATAAAGACTTTGCTTTTTCAATAGTGAATTCACAAGTTCCATATCTTTTTCAGTGGGATCTTCAATCTTAATTAACCGATCAAGTTCTTCAATAGGACCATATACAGGACAAAGTAACGAATAGAGAATGTTTTCAAATTTCAATAAATTAAATTCAAAATCTTTAACCTGTGCTTTTGAACCATGATGTGTTAAAGTAACGAAGTACTGGTGAAGTTCATACCATTGTTTTACAATAACTTCTGTGACAACTCCACCTAACTCATCCAATTGTGTCATCAATTGTTTCATTAACTCTTTGTGGGCTTTTTCAGCACCACTAGCATCTTTCAAGTGACTGGTTATATAACCCCCTAATTCTCTCAATGAAAGGGCACTTTGATAAATACGTTCAGGATTTGACTCATCTTGTAATACTTTTAAGGCACCAATATACATATTTGCTAAGTTTTTTTTTGTGCTAAAAGATTGTTCTGTTAATGCTTTTATTATTTCTTTTTGTTGATCATTTGTCCTAAAATCCTTAAAAATTATGTTTTGTTCTTCTTCCATCAAAATCACATTTTCTAATTAAAAATGATATTTTTACTTTATTGTTAAAGAGACAATAGAATTAGTAATTG
>JAHLWJ010000608.1 GCA_019057975.1 Promethearchaeota archaeon
CTCAATGATACAAGTTAAACCACAAATAATAGATTTTGTTGAATAATAAGAATTTATATTTTTTTCCTTTTTTCGAACTAAAAATTGAAATTTTTAATTTTAAAAAGAAGCTAAATTCATAATATGGGATATTATTCCAAATAAAAATATTATTTTAAATCTGCAATTGAGATTTTAAATCTAAAATTTTTATTCACATTATCAATTAGTTCTGATAAAATCTTATCCATAACTTCCTGATTTACTATTAATTTTTTATCTTTTATTATATTATATAAAGAAGGACTAGGGGACAACATATACATAGCATCTGGACCTACTGCCCATTGGTTATCTTCTAAACTATTATATAAAGAAAGTTTAGGTACCAGTTTAAGAATATATGTGTTTAAAATATATAATTCTGAGTATTTATAAATTCTAGGTTTTGAACTTAAATCTGCTATTTGTAGTTCTTCAGTATTGATTTCAATTCCTATTTTAATTAAAATTTCTGGAAATTTTTGAAAGATTGTCCTAAAAAATGGCATAGAGGATGAAAATTTTTGGGATATTCCAAAGAGGGATTCACTTTTAGCATCAATCTCGTAATCAATAAAGTATTCTAGAAATTTTTTTACTCTCTTAATAATAAATAAGACTATATTTTTTTCATTGGTTTGTTTTACATTTTCATCAAAACTCTTCATTAGAAAGGGAATAGAAAGTGCCGTCAATATACCAAATAAAGTTGCTAAATTAGCAATCATCAATATTAATGCAGATAATTCAAATTTTAAGGAGAATTGATCCCAAATAGAGAGAATAACATCAAATATAATTAAAGTAATAACAGCTATAAATAACCCAAAAACAAATTTCTTTTCTTTAATCAATTTTAATAGTTTCATATTCTATTGTCTCTTTTTATATAAGATAAATTTTTTCATCTTGATTATTTTTTATATCAATTAATTTTTTTAAAAACGCTTATTTCACTCCTGATCCTTGGTTCAAAAAATTATATTATAAAATCAATGAATTAGTAAAAGAAGGGAAAACTAAAGAAGAAATATTAAAAGAGTATTAATTTCTTTTTTATATTTTCTATGCTATTTATTTAATATTAAATTTAAAAGAGGTGGTATTAATTCAATTAGAAGGTATAATTCAAAAGAGCATTTTCGAAGCATTACCCCGTAAAGTTATCCTTGAAATCAAAATAAAAGACAAAATATATAACGCTAATTTTTCGATAAAATCTTTCAAATTAAATAATTATTTAGATCAAGGGAGCATTATAAAATTCGATGCTATCATAGATGAAGATTCCAAAGAGATAAAAGAATTATCAAATATCTGGATTAAAATTAAATGAAAATTTAGAGAATTTTCAATCGATGAAAAAATCTCATGGTATTTTATGAAATTTTAATTTTATAAGGCTAGAATTCTATTAATATAATAAAGAACACTTAAGACGTGATTTTATATGAGTAAAAAGAAAATAAGAAAAGTAAAAAAAATCCCAAAAGCAAAAAAGATTAAAAAAGTAAAGAAATCAAAGAAGGTAAAAAAAACCAATAAAATTTAATTTATTTTTTTTATATGCTATTATTGATCAGCGATTGGCGATCATCGCTTATCATTGATCACTAATTACAGAAATCGAAGTTTATTCAGATAATAATCGAAATGTATGCCTTTCTCCAAATCACCAAGTTCTTCAGACTCTATTTCTTCTTTAAATTTAGAATGAGAATAGCTTAAATGATATAAACACCTCAACATAAAAGCCGGTAAAATACCGAACGAATAACATTTTAAATAAAATAGCTCCTTTTCGTATCCTAACAATCTACATGAAACTATTTCTTTCAAGTCTAAGGCTTCCCCGATTTCCCCGTCCGATAACGAACCTATAATGAGCCCTATCTTTTTGGCAAGTATTTCTCTTGATTGATTTGGAAATAGAGAATACGCATACATTCGTAATTGGTGTTGATCGTTTTTGATTCTTTTTTCTATTGATTTATTTAGTTCTATGTTAAATCTCTCGTCTTCGTTGAGAAGATACGCCCGAATATTCGCTGCAAATTGGGTCGCGTTAATTTTGGAATCTTTGTTCCTAACTCTGCACGAAATGGATTCTGATCTACTATGCCAAAAATTTCTCTTTTTCTTATTTGTCCTGTAATATTCTGATCTTTCTTTATCAACCAGATTATTTACAATTTTTAGATAATTTACACTCACTTTTTTTCACACAAACCCGCGTAATTCAATAATGTAAACATATTAAGATAATTAAAACATTAAATCTATTTATGCTTTTGTTATTTATCTATTAACTCCTTAATGTCTACAATATAACATTGCGATTCGCGTCCATATCTTAAAAATATAAAGTTGTATAAAAAAAGAGACTTTTCTCGGATCCAACTACTTTTTCTTCCTGACGGAATATATTTTTTCTTGATTTTCGATAGAGCCGTCTCTAGTGCCTAACAACTCAAAGCCTAAAGAATCGAAATGTTCTTTTGCCTTAAGAAATTCCTTAGCAATTTCTATTGCAGTGTTGGTCTCCATTGACATCATCAATTAAAAAATGATTTGTCTCGTATTTAAATCTTTTCCAAATAATCGCCAAAAACTATTGAAAAAGTTAAAATTTTGAACGATTTTTTGATGTTGGATACAATTTATCATCAATTTTCATTTTCGTAGGAAATATTATTTTCTTCTAATTTAGAGGCTTTCTAAAACATTTTTTAGTTAATAATTGATATGTTTGGATATATACAAATAGTTAAATATGAGAATTGTTTCTTCTTTATTATAGTATAAATTAATTAAATAAAGGTAGTAAAAAAATGGTCGATAAAAAACTTAGGTTAGAAAAAAAAATGAACAAACCCTTCG
>JAHLWJ010000130.1 GCA_019057975.1 Promethearchaeota archaeon
TTTATTCTTTTAACTTCCTCTTCAATAATCGGAATTGAAATTTGCTCTTTTCCAGTAATTAATCTTTTGCGAAAGATTTCTTTAATATTTTTTATCCATCCTTCGATCCATGGATAATTGCCTACTTTTTCCGGATCTTTAATTAATATTTCTTTCCGTTCAACTATTATCAGGTCATCAGGACAAGAATTTTCACAAGCTCCACAATAGAAGCATTCATCTTCGTTGCATGCAATTTTCCCATATTTTTTTACATCCACTGCTTTTTCCGGGATAAAAAAAGATTCTGTGGGGCATATATTAACACAAGCTTTGCAGCCCTGAGGATCACACTTATGTAGCATATTTTTTTTTATTATAACTTCTCCTTTTAATGGAGAATCTATTGAGAAACAATGAGTTGGACATTCTTTTTCGATTTTAAAATAATTCTGTATCTGATTTCTGTCTCTTACTTTTAAACATAAAAGACATACATCATTTTTTTTGTCCTCGATGCATTTATTCATATCAATTTTAAAAAATTTACCAATTGATGGATACTGTTTTAAATCTATTTGTCCCTCAGGCTCAATATTCTCATGAAACGCATCATTTGGACATATAACCGCACAAAGCATACAATAACAACATTTCTCATAATCAATTAAGATTTTTGGATTAGCATCATCTAGAATTTCTTGAGCAATCTCAGGAATCGGTCCAAGTTCAATAGCATCTGTTGGACATATTAATTTGCATAAAGAACATCCTATACATTTCTTTATGTCATATACAAGCTTTTTGTCTACATTTTGATATTTCCATGTAAGAATCAATTGATCTGGGACAATTTCTATAGCTTTAATAATCTCTTCTTCTTTTTCTTCTTGATCTTTATCATCTGGAGAGACTTTAGAAATTTTAAATCATCAACTCACTGAAAGTACTTTGTAGTAAATGTTTTATTTTGAAGCTTATAAATAAGATATAATTTTAATAATAAAATAATGGTTTCCTATTTTCTTGTTAAAAATCTAATTTAAAAAAATTTTAAATAAATATCTGGGGATAAACTACACAACACAATAAATTTTTGTTCTAATTATAATAATTTTTTCTTTAAAATAAGTTTTAGTGTGAGAATTAGTCTTGCTAGGCGACATATATCGACAATATAAGTTTAACAAGCCTAACTCTCATAATTTCGGTATTTTGGTTAATTTATAGGTTTCATGATTATATTTTATAAAATTACTTTTAACTTTTATGTCAATTGGGGAGAGTTATACCTTATTCTTTAAATAAACCGCTAAGTCTAAAGAAATTTATGTAATTGATTATAACATTTTTGTAATTACATACCAATAAATATGAAAAATTCTGTACTTGATTTGCAAATAGCATCTATTTAAAAATGGTATTCCAAATAAGTTTATTTTGAGTGTAGAAGCAATAAAACCTTTCTTTAGGATATTAACAGATTTTATTTGATTCATGAGGTGTTCTAAATAATAAAAATCTTTATTGCAGAGGATGACAGAGATCTTCAAAGTTGTTATGAATTACTTCTAAATATGTCAGGATTTCAAGTAATAGGAATTGCAAATAATGGAGATGAGGCGATTGAAATGTTTAAGAATTTTGAAGTAAAGCCAGATATTATTATTCTAGATTATCGAATGCCTATTAAAAACGGAATTGATGCTTTAATAGCAATCTTAGAAATTGATAAAAACTCAAGAATTATCTTCGCAAGTGCAGACAGGACGATAAAAGAGAGGGCTTATCTTCATGGAGCGATAGGATTTTTAGATAAACCTTTTACACACAAGAAATTAATAACTATATTGAATGATTGCTTAAATATGTCAAGACCAATTAATATTTAAAATAATTAGATAAAAAGTTCGCAATAAAACATTTTAAATAGGGTACTGTTCTGTTAATGGACCTATATACTATTATTCAAAATTATGAATAATAATCATAGCTTTCTCGATCAAAATCATAAATATATTCTATTGGTATACCATCAGGTTGAAGATCTGGAGGAGCATAAATTAACCTTAAATTAGGAAAATACGTTCCGATCCCTTTTCTTGCAAGTAAAATAGCAGGATGATCAGCATCCTTAAATATTTCTTCACTTATTCTCAATGTAATATCCCTACACTGTTGTTCATTTAATACACCTAAAGAATGGACATACTCATGTAAAAGAATATGATAAGTGTACGCCCAAACAATTTCATAAGGTTGTTGATCAAAAAGTATTTTTAAAGGTGTTTTATTCATAACAATATCAGTTCCTGGAGAGAAATGCATGCCACCTATAAACCCTCCTCTATACATCCCCATTTCGACTAATCCTAAAGTTAGACCAGCTCTTTGGCGCCCAGTTACTCTTCGAACATCTTTCTTTACTCGCTCGAAAATTTTCGGCATTTGTTTCTTTAGATCTTCAAGATTTATTTTAAATACCTCATTAAATATGTGCTTTTTTCCTATATATCAAAAATCCAATCATCTTCATCTTCCGTTAGAAAATCCATCTTGCTGGTTAAATCTCTAAGTAAATGTCGAATAGTTACTTTTGTCATATCTCTACGAATAGGTCCCATCTCTGAGAAGAACATATCATCTAATAAATTATCAATATTTATTCTTTTGAAATATCTAGCAGGATTGTAAAAAAGCGTGTAAAAAATTTCTTTTTCTAGATTGGGTTGTTCTTTAGTTTTAAGACTCTCATCATATTGTTCAGTCATTAAGTTTTTTATTTCAATAATAAAGCATTCTTTATTATGCAATAAAGCATTTCTTTTTTTCTCTAAAATACTTGTTTTTTGCTCTATTTCTTTTATTTTCTCCCCGATAAATCTGAATTTTTGATTAGTACTTTTGATCTTTTGATAATCAACATGACATCCTGTATTTCTAAGTTCTAAATTTTCTCGATTATCATCTGCTTTTGATACATTATAATTTATACTGTAATAATCTGGTGTGATATTAATTCTTAAAGATAGATTACTCTTAATTCGATATTTAATATTCCTTGGATCCTCACCATAACTTTCTAATATACCATATTCTGAGAGCATTTTAAGTTGGGAGTGAATTGCCTGCCTTGATATCTTTTTTCCGAATGAAGCTGCTAACTCGGAAGCTCCAAGAGGAACTTTCGCCAACTTCGATAAAATAATCCTTCGTGTTGGATTACCTAATATTTCAAGTAAATTATCCAAACTAAGAAATAAATCCATTCCTTTTTGTTCTTCCACTTCCATTAAGTTTACCTCTTTTTTTTATCTTTAGTTTCTCGATTATTAATATTTTTTTATCTATACAATCCTTCTGAGGGTTCTTTTGAATATATTTCATGAGATTTTTTCGCTTTATCAGCAGATTTTAATATTTTTGCCAGAGCATCATCGAATTCAGCACGAGTGATTTTTACATTTCTCACGGAGCCAGCATCTTGAGTATTGATCTTGGAATCTAATACAGCCTTACGAATTGTTAGAAGTGTTGCTTCTTCACATATTGCCTGGATGTCAGCACCAGTATAATTTTCTATATCTTGTGCCATTTTATTTATATCCACATCAGAAGCCAGTGGTTTATTTCTAAGATGAATTTTAAATATCTTCACTCGTGCATCTTTATCTGGCATCGGTATATCTATATGTCTTCCAAACCTTCCTGAACGTAATAGAGCAGGATCAAGCATATCAGGTCTGTTGGTTGCTGCAAGTAATATAACATCTTTTAATCCTTCTAAACCATCCATCTCTGTTAACAATTGCGATACAACTTGCTCAGTAACTTGAGAGCCAGCAAATCTTCCTCGCATTCCGGCGATAGCATCGATTTCATCAAAAAATATGATACAAGGAGCTGTTGTTCTCGCCTTTCGAAATGTTTCTCTAACAGCTTTTTCGCTTTCACCAACCCATTTTGATAAAAACTCAGGACCTTTAACAGAAATGAAATTTATCTCACTTTCATGAGCTAAAGCTTTTGCCAATAATGTCTTTCCTGTTCCAGGAGGTCCTAATAATAGGATCCCATTTGGAGGTTTTGAATTTAAATGAGTATACAATTCAGGGTACTTAAACGGCCATTCAATTACCTCTTTTAGCTGCTGTATAGCTTCTTCCAAACCACCAATATCTTCCCATGTCTCAGTAGGTTGACTTATTAATACTTCTCTTAAAGCTGAAGGCTCGATACTATTTAATGCAGTTTGAAAATCTTTCATATAAATTTGAAGATCCATTAGTATTTCAGGTGGAATTGGTTTATCTAAATCAATTTTTGGCAATATTTCTCTTATTGCTAACATTGCAGCTTCTTTTGCTAATGATTCAACATCTGCACCAACAAAACCATGCGTTTTTTCAGCCATAAGACGTAGATCAACATCGCTATGTAAGGGCATACCACGAGTATGAATTAATAAGACTTCATACCTACCATCTGTATCTGGAACTCCAATTTCAATTTCTCTATCAAATCTACCGGGGCGTCGAAGTGCAGGATCAATATCATTTACGCGGTTTGTTGCTCCAATAACAATAATTTCTCCTCTTCCTTCTAAGCCATCTAATAATGAAAGTAACTGAGCAACGACTCTTCTTTCTACTTCACCGGTGACTTCTCCTCTTTTAGGCGCGATTGAATCAAGTTCATCGATAAAGATTATTGAAGGAGCCATTTCTTTCGCTTCTTCAAACAATTTTCTTAAGTTTTCTTCACTTTGACCGTAAAATTTACTCATAATTTCGGGTCCACTTATTGTTATAAAATGTGCTTCAGTTTCATATGCAACTGCTCGTGCAAGTAAAGTTTTTCCTGTACCAGGTGGACCATGAAGTAAAACGCCTTTTGGTGGATCAATTCCTATACGTTTAAATAATTCAGGATGTCTTATAGGTAATTCAATCATTTCACGTATTTTTTGAATTTCTTCTTCTAAACCACCAATATCTTCATAGGTTACTCTTCTACTTTCTAATTCCTCTAATTCTTTGTGAGTTTTCTCAGAAATCGTAATTTTCGTTTCTAAATGAATTCTAACAGCAGCAGCTTTAGGAGCAAAATCTACTACGATAAAATCAATCCTTCTACCCATCGCATTAAAACTCAATATATCACCTTTAGTAATAACGCGATTTTCTAGCATTCGAACTAATTGTTCAGATCTCCTTAAGATGACTGACTCTTCTACCCCAGCAAACGTTATTCTGTCAGCTAAACTAGCATCAATTTTCTGTATTTCAACAATATCATCTATAGATGCACTTAAATTCCTTCTTAATGAAGAATCTATTCTGATTGAATTAGAACCTCTATCTTCATCTTTCCCGGGGTATAATAGTGCGGCAGTTTTTTTTCCCGCCATAGGATGAGCAATTTCAATAACGTCTCCGGTTTTAAGATTCATTTCCATAATTACATCAGGATCAATTCTTATCCTACCTCTCCCTGCATCACCCTTATATGCATCTTTAATTCTTACTTTTCTTCTATTTCCCCTAGATTCGTGAGTTATTTCGCTCATACTTTTTCATCATTTTATTTTATGATTTTATCTCTATTCTAAATATAATAATAAAAAAAAATTATTTAACTGCTTCGCTTACCTTTATTATTGCTATGCCATTATTTACTTCTATTTCATATTCCGTTTCTGAAGACTTAAAAGGTAAATTTACAGACTTCATAAACCTACGCTTTTCCGTTTCTGCTGTAAATATTAATTTTTTTCCCTTATTTTCAAATCTAATATTGATATTAGATTCATCCATTCCTGGAATTTCAATCATAATTTCGGAAAAACCTTCATTTTCACAGATTTCGGCATATGGTTCCAAATCATAAGTTCCAACATCTGCTTCCTTCTTCAGAGAAGTTTCCAATGAAAGCTTACTAGCATCAATTTCTTTCTTGGATGGTGAATTATATAAATCTTTTAATTTAGGAACCTTGGACAAATCAATATTTCTTAAATATTCATGTATATTTTTATCATCAAGATTACCTTCAACTTTTATCTCTGGTTTATCCATTCCTGGCTCATAATGGTATGATATCTTAAAACTCTTAACCTTCTCATCATTGGGTTTCTTTTCTAAATCTCTATCTGACTCTGGAATAAATAAAAAATCCACGTCAAACATATCAGAATCTAATTTAAAGTATCTCATTATCCTATCAATAAAATCATCAAAATCATTACTCATCATTTACCACCTTAATTTTGGAAACGTCAATCTTTAATTGACAACAAATTGCATTACGATTAAAATATGCTAAACGATCTATAAAAACTTATCGATTCTTAAAAATAAGGAAGGAAGGCACCAAATATTAGTTTAGTCGATGTTAATAATATTCACTTAATAATTTATTTATTTTACATTCATCTAAATCAAATAACTTGAAAAATAGATCATCTATAATAGTTTGGATAACATTTACATTATAGGTTTCTAATGCTCTGATAATATTTTGTTTTAATTGGTTATATTTTGAAGAATCGAAACAGTATAATTCAAATATTCTGCAAATCTCTGTTTTTAAATTTGTAATGTGGTTGTTATTAGTACCATTAATGAAATGTAGGGTAAATTTTTTTATAAGCTCCATGAAGATGCATTTTTCTTCAGTTCGAAAATTGTTTGAATCTGGTAGAGGTAAATTATATTCAAGTTTAGTTTTACTTCTTTTGATACTAATGTTTTTAGCTTTATATAGAAAAGATACTAGCTTAGAGTTTAAATAGGCAATCACAAATAAGTAATCAATTTCTTTATTTGCTAATGGCCAAAGAAAATATGTATCTGATGTAGCATAGTAAGGATCAGTTGAATAGCCGAAGATATTTTTGCTTGAAATATATTTAAAAAAGATCTTTGGGCTATTATCATAGAATGGTTCGAGATCAACCAATTTTTCTTTTCCACCTTCCTCTAATCTTCGTATAAAGGAACCTCTTCTTGGATAAAATAAATCTTCTGGATTTTCTTTAGCATTAATTAAGATCTCTCGCAACTTCATCTCGTATTGTCTTAGGTATTTTGCGAGAGTGGGGTATTTCTGCTCAAGCGATTTATTTCGCTTACTAGGGGATTGATTTTTAAATTCATTTTTATTGAAATAGAGAATGTAACCTTCGTTATCTTCACAATTATACCCATACAGTGTAATTGATTTGCTTTTGTACACTTTCTTAAGTCGTGATTGTTCGGTTTCACTGAGTTTCGTAAAATTTCCGTTAACTTTTAGAAAAAACTCGTTTTTCTCAATTTTTAATTCTTTTCCTATTTTTAAGATAAAAATATTGTCATTTATTAGAATAAGACCATTACGTATGATGAAAAAATCTTTTATTCTGGTAATTTTTTCATTATACTTACAGTAGTTTTCAATTTTATCTACAACAATTTTTACTTCTTTTAGATATATTATATTCCAATTTTCATCTTGGTTTAAATCATTATTAGTTAATGCGGAATTATACTTTCTGATAGACTGTGAAGTATTATGTTGTATTAGATCTTCAAAAATTCTTTTATTAACTAACTCACCTGACTTGTTAGATTTATTGGCTCCAACAACTTGGATTATTTGAATATCTTTATTTTTTTTCTTTAGTTTTTCTTCTTCAGTTTTTTTCTGTAAAACAAAAATACAATTATGTTGTCCCTTTGCTCCTTCGAACACATTTAAACATGATAGATCTATATATTGAAGTAAGTAACATTCATTCAGTATATGGGGTTTCAAGAGTTTTATCCCCGTTTTTTGAGATTTTGTAATCCAATAATTTGTCGTAATATAAGAGATAATACCCCCAGGAATCAGTTTTTCTATACCCAAATGAATGAAATAATAAAATAAATCCATATTTCCTACGAAGTATTTAGCACAAGTCGGATACTTTATTATATAATCTTGAAAAATATCAGCGTTATAGTTTTGACCTAAGTAAGGGGGATTTCCAATTATTAGATCAAATTTATCATGTTTTTCTGACCCAAAAAAATTATCAAATCTAAAGTTTACTGTTGGAAAGGAATCCAAAAGAAATTCTTTTAGGGATAAATCCATTTCGTAAGCAAAAATATTTGAAAACTTATTTTGTAGAAGATATTTTAGAAAAATACCTTCTCCAACAGCGGGCTCTAAAGTTTTTAAATCTTGGGTGTTTTTCTTATTATCCTTAATAATTTTAATAACATTTTTTACCATAAATTCAGCGACATAATCGGGGGTAAAAATTTGACTTATAATGTTATTTCCATGGATCCTATTATTTTTTGCAACCATCTGATCATAATATTGATTTAAGACTCTATAAAATTGATGGTTACCAAATATTAAATAGAAAGAGTTAGATCAGATTGCTTTAGGGATATCATTAAACATTATTGAATATTGAGATTTGATAAAACTATAAAAAGAAGGTAATGAAATATATAGAAAATATAATAAAGCTTCCATATTTGCATGTTTTAGCTATGATGATGTTCATGGTGTTCCATTTTAATATTAATTGGTTTCAAATTACCAATTGCCCACCCAGTAACTTCATTCAGAGAAGGATGAATAACCATTGAATTATATATTGGCATAAAGGAGCCTGCTTCTGGACAAGCTCTTTCTAATTTAGGAATGTTGCCTTCACCGTGAGATTCTGGTAATGAACACGTAAATCCAGAATTCATTAAATATACAAAAGGTTGAACTAAAATAGCGGCATGTGGGCCTACAACATGAGCTCCCAATATTTTATATGACTTATCAACGATTAATTTAAAAAATCCGTTATCCTCATCATCGTTCTCAAAACCCATTGCAAAACCCTTTGCAACAGTGGAATAATTTTTCATCGCAACATAAATCTCGTGTCCTTTTTCAATTGCTTCTGCTTGAGTCATTCCAACATGTCCTACTTGAGGATATGTGAAGATTGCCCATGGCACTGCAGAATAGTCTACTGATCTTTTTTGCTCCTCAGGCCCAAATATATTATTAACACAGATTTCTGCTTCATAATTTGCTTTATGCCGAAATTGATAAAGTCCATTGGCATCTCCTATACACCAAATGTTCTTTTTGTTTGTTTCTAAGTATTGATTAGCTTTTATCCATCCTTTTTCATCGACTTCAACACCACTTTTTTCGACTTTCAGTAAGTCTGCATTCGAACGGCGTCCTGTAGCAATTAAAATCTCTTCTGCCGAGACTTCAATTTCTTTACCATTATCCATATTTTGAGCAATGATTGCTTTCATTTTCTTCTTTCCTCTTGCTTTAATCGCCTTATGATTTAAATATACTGTCATATATTTCTTAAAATTTTGTTCTAAAAATCGGCTTATTTCTGGTTCTTCGGTAGTTATTAAACGAGGAAGCATCTCTAGTATAGTTACCTCTGTACCCATTGCTGAGAAAATATGAGCAAATTCGGCGGCTATTACTCCACCTCCAATTATTATTAAGCTTTTCCAAGGTTGTTTTGGATATTTATCGCCAAAAAAACTTCTATTAGTTATATAACCGACTTCTTCTAAACCTTCAATTGGAGGTATAAAAGAACGAGCTCCTGATGCAATAACAAATTTTTCCCCTTTAAATCTTCCAATTGTTTCCTTTCCATCAATAGATTTAACTTCCATCTCATATTCTCCAACAAATTCACCAATACCTCTGTATAAAGTAAGATTTGGTACATGGGATAACCCTTCCTCAATTTCTTTGCTTTCATCAATTTGCGACCACATTCTTTTTGAAATTAATTCCCAATCAATCTTTTCAATATTAATTTGGATCCCAACTCTATTTGCATGTTGAGCTTCTCGAATTAAATCGGCAGGATGAACTAACACTTTTGAAGGAATACAGCCTCGGGTTAAACAAGTGGCACCTAATTTTGTATCTTCAATAAGTGCACACTTCATTCTTGCTTGAAGTCCTACATTCAAAACATTTAATCCCGCACCACTTCCTATAACTACTAAGTCATAAGTTTCCATAATTTCATTTTTGTCTATATCACTTTTAAAGTTTATATTAATAATTTAAATGAAAATAGAAGGTGTGGTTGAGATATAAATTAAAAAATCAAAAAAAGTAAGTAAAACTTTTACTGAGCTTCTTGGAGTAATATTATAAAATTACTTCCTTGTTTATAATCACCTTTAACTCTATCTTCAACCATAATATCACCATTGTAGCTGTCGATTATTTTTCTAACTAGAGATAAGCCAAGGCCCATTCCTTTGCTTTTTAGACCCTTACGCTTTCCTTTCTCAAATATGCTTTTCTTACGATAGTCTGAGATACCTATTGCATTATCTTCAAATTCTATTTTAATATATCCCATATTCTGTGAATTATCTTTACTTATATCCACAGTGATCTTTATTTTAGATTTATTGTTATGTCTGACGGCATTTATCAATATATTTTCAAATACATCTAATAAGAGATTATTTGCACTTACGTAGAACTTTTTTCCTGAACTATTAATATGAATATCAATATCTCTTGCTTGAAAACTATTTTTAAGGTATTTAATTGCTTTTTCTAACAATCGGAAAGCTTCAATTTTTTCTAAATTTACTTCAGACTCATCAATCTTGGTTATTTTTCTGACATTGTTAATTAACTTTTTTCCTCTCTCAATTTGTTCAGTTATAATTTCATACAGTTCTTTTAGCGTATGTAGTTTTTCAGGGTTGTTCAGATAAAGAGAACTAAGTTCAGCTGAAGATTGAATATTTTGGAGCATATTGTTTATATCATGAGCAAAAATATCCCTATAAAGACTAGCTTGATAATAGGATTTTCGATATTTTTCTTCTGATTCTTTAAGTAATTTTTCAGATTCAAATTTCTGAATAATTATCCCCATCTGCTTACCGATTGACATCAATAAATCTAATTCATTTTGAGAAAGAACTTGATAAGCAGGAGAACCTACATTCAAACTTCCTACATATTCGTCCTTTGAGCGAAGTGGAACGATTGCAGTGGAATAAATACCTAATTCTTTTGACCCTTCCAAGAATTGCGAGAAGTCTTCGATATAAAATGGTTTATTCTTGTCAAACACTGTGCTAAAAAGACCTTCTGATATGTCTACATCTTCTACTGCAGATATAAAGTCAGGATGCACATTCTTATGAATAACTAGTTTATTATGATGAGTCTCAGTATCATATAGATAAATTCCTCCTCTATCGAAACTTACAATATCCAGCACTTGATCATAAGATTTTTCTAAAAATTCTTGAAGACTTGTGGATTCATTACCCAGTGTGATAATCTTATTTAAAACTGATAATGCTTCACTTCGTTCTTTTACTTTTTGTTCCGCTATTTTTTTTTCTGTAATATCCAGAGTAGACTCAACAACCCCAATGATATTATTATCTTTATCCTTTACAGGGTATCCTGCCACAAGCCATACGCTCCCATCTGGAGTTGTCATTTCACTTATTTCTGGTTTTTGAGATTTCAATGATTTTACTACAGAACATTTGTCACATGGTTCTTCTCGATTGTTCCAGATTTGATAACATTTACGTCCAATTAATTCTTGTGGAGAAGTATTTACAGAATCAGCAGCAGCTTTATTAGCCCAAATAATAGTGTTATCTGTGGTTTGATATACTAAATGCTCTGTTAGACTTTCTAAGATTACCGATTTTTCATTTTCAGACTTCTGTAATTCATCTTCTATCTTCTTACGATCTAAAATGTCTTGAGCTTCAATAAGTTCTGACTGGTTATCGAAAATTGCAACCACTTTTCCAGAGGGTAATTTATAAATGTACGTTTCTGTCCAACCATCAACTCTATCATCCTGATAAAA
>JAHLWJ010000131.1 GCA_019057975.1 Promethearchaeota archaeon
GTTTTAATACATTAATATTATTCAATTTTATCAAAATCTCTCTTTATAAATATTTCAATTATAAGTAAGATATGATTTCTAACTTAATAAAACAATCACTTTTAATAAATATTATATCAACGAAATATTTTTTAATTACCATATTATTGTATAGTAATTATTTCTATTCTTTTTATTGCTTTCTTTCTGGATTACTATCTACAGCAATAACTTTTAATCCTAAATCTAAAGCAATCTCAATCGCCTCACATTGTTCTTCGCCAGCACCTAAAAACATTATGGTTTTTATTCTGTTAAAAATACATACCACGATTTAAATAGACTGTAGATTGGGTTATGGTTGTAACGTCTCCATATCGATCTTTAGCATTTTATATACCCATTTTGAACGCTCTATCGCCTCTTCCCTTGAATTTCCAGTTACAATAAATACTCCAAAACGATTAGCATGACTTATTGGATTTCTATACTCATCTCCAATATTATAAAAAAATTCTAATTTTTTAAGCCATCCTTTTTTCTTAACTAAATCTAGATTGCTAACACTTTTAAAAACACCTTCCTCCGGGAACAAATATCTATTTACTACACCCTTATTAAACTTTGCTTTTAACTCAGAAAAATTTGGTTTTTCCCTCAAAGCGATTTCGATTGCCGATTTAACAATATTAACCCCACAACCAAGAGGCATTAAACTTTCAGAAAAATCGCCACCGCTTAATCGAACTGCCATCTCAATCATATATGGACCTTTTTCAGTCATTACAACGTCACCTTTGGCAATTCCACGTTTAACACCTAATGCCCGTGCCGCATTCACAACCAGTGATTTCACTTTCTTTTGTTCTTGTTCAGATAAAGAAGAAGGAACAGTGCCGCCATTCTCAATAATTCTTGGAGCAAATCTTTTTAACAATTCATAATTTCTATCCGCAAAACCTGGCGTTTCAGCTTTATTGTCATATAAAACCGTTTCAGTGCTGATTTGTAAACCTTCCAAGTATTTCTCTACCATAACCCGACCAGAATATGAAAAGGATTTTGACTCATTATAGAGTGCACGAATATCATCTGATTCCTCTATTTTAAAAACACCTCTCGCTCCAGAACGATCAACAGGTTTAATAACCACCGGATACCCTATTCCATTTATAATTTCCTTTAATTGCCCAACAGAATTAACTAATGAAAAATAAGGAATTGGTATGCCACATTTTTTCAATCTACATTTCATTGCATACTTATTTGTTCCCCAATAAGCTGTTTGTTTTGAGGGACCAATCCAATCAAATCGGTCACAAAGTTCAGCAATTACATCAGGAATATCACTCCCCATTGTTATTATACCATCTATTTTTTGTGTCTTCTGATATTCAAATATGAATTTAGTGAGAGCTTCTATATCTCTTGTGCTTATTACTGCATAATCATCTGCGTATTTGAAGCCAATTGAATTTGGATTCATATCTACCACGATAACCTTGATACCTATTTCATGGGCTGTTTTTATTGCATAGACTTGATCGCTGCTCGCTCCAAGTAATAATAACATTTTATTTGGCAAAATAACTCCCACCATTTACACATATTGTTTGACCTGTTATAAAATTCTGCTCATCGGATGCTAATAGTATTGCTACTGATGTAACATCATTGATTTGTCCTGGTCTTTTTAAAAGCATCATTTCTATTGTTTTCTGTCCAGAATCCGTTTTTAATTCTTCACGCGTTAAATCGGTTTCGATCATTCCAGGAGCAATTGCATTAACTAATATGTTATGTGGAGCACCATATCTCGCTAAACATTGAGTCAAGGAAATTAACCCTGCTTTTGAAACGGCATAATGTACTGTTTTAGGACCACCATACTGACCACTAACCGAAGAAATATTAATTATTCGACCAGAGTTTTGTCTTTCCATAATAGGCATAATTTCCTGCGAACAGATAAATGCTCCTTTAAGATTTATAGACATTATTAAATCCCATTCCTCATCAGTAATTTCGTAAAATGTTTTTGGCATATTAATTCCTGCATTGTTTACCAATATGTCAATACAACCAAATTTATTGAGCGTTTCTCGAACCGCATTTTTTATTAATTTTCGATTCACTACATCAAAACGAATAGTTATATTTTCACATTGAAATTTATCTATTTCTTCGGAGGTTTTTTTTGCAGCTATCTCATTTGAGTGATATCCAATAATGACTCTTGCACCCTCTTTTGCAAACGCTAACGCAATTCCTTTGCCAATGCCTCTACTTGCTCCAGTAATGAAACAAACCTTATCTTTCAGTCGCATTAAACCACCTCTTTATAATTTTGTTAAATATTGTTTTGGTGTCTAATCCATACAAGTTTGTCAGTTCCTCATCCGAACCGGGTATTGCATATACTGTGGGCACGCCAATTCGTAATAAATCAACATGTATGCTATTGTCTAAAATTAGATCGCCAATAGAACTTCCCACTCCACCTTCTAAGACATATTCTTCAATTGTAACAACATGTTTAGATTCTCCCATAATTTTGACCAATTGTTTTTCAGGCAGTGGTTTTAAGTATCTTAAGTTGATAAGGCCAGAATCAATTCTTCTCTTCCGTAAGAGGGTATGTACCTCTCTTGCAATTTTGAATTTATTTCCCACTGTAATAATAAGCAAATCCTCGCCTTGTTCTAAAATTTCAGCCTTTTGAAAATCTTCATCAGATTCCTTATGAATATCAACAATATTTGAATAATTGTCTAAAGGACCGTAGGGCATCAATATCATGCATGGTTGAGAAAGATGTACCAAATTATAGAGAATCATACGTTCTAGTTCATTAATATCCTTTGGGTACATGATTTTCAAATTTGGTATGCACTTTAGATATGAAAAATCATAAATGCCATGGTGTGTTGGGCTATCATATCCAGCAAAACCAGAGCGTACACCCAATATCATGACAGGTAAATTCATAAAACAAACATCGTGAAATAATTGGTCAAATGCTCGCTGCATGAATGTTGTTTGGTAAAATATGATAGGTTTATAGTTGCCTAATGCTAGCCCTGCTGCTAATGCCATTGCATGTTGCTCTTCCATTCCTGGATCAAAACACCGTTCTGGATATGTATCAAAGCATTTTTGTAATCCTGTAGCATAAATTGTAGATGGTGTAATAGTAATGATTTTATCATCTTTCCTCATCTCATCCATAATGACCTCAGATGCAACATCTTGATAACTTTTTACTACATATTCCTCTTTTGTTTTGCCTGTTTCAATATCAAATGGGAATGAAAAATGCATGAGATAAACATGGTTTTTTGCAGGAAGATATCCATGCCCCTTCTCAGTTTTCAGATGAACAATAGGAATTTTTTTTGATTTCTTAGCTTCTTTTAATGTGTTAATGATAGATTCTATATTATGCCCATCTACCGGTCCGATATATTCATAACCTAGTGTCGTAAAAAATGTGTCATTTTTTCTAGATTTTAAACTCTCTAAATAGTTATGTAATGCACCAAAACCTTTACTGATTGCATAGCCATTATTATTCAGAACAATAATAAATTTTAAATCTTTTTCTACAGATATATGATTCAATGCTTCTAGAGCCATACCCTCACAAAGAGACCCATCACCAATAATCGAAACAACATAATTGTTTCCTTCATTCAATTTTTCAGATATTGCAAGTCCCAATCCAATGGATAAAGAAGTTCCTGCATGTGAGGCCTCCATTATATCATGTTCGCTTTCAGCTCTTGATATAAATCGGCTCATTCCATTGAGAGTATTTAATGTCTTAAATTCTCTGGCTCTACTCGTCAATATTTTGTGGGTGTATCCCTGATGTCCAGTATCCCAAACAATTTTATCCTTTGGAGAGTCAAAACAGTAATGTAAAGCAATAGATAGTTCAATTGTGCCAAGGTTTGCTCCAATGTGCCCACCTGTTTCTGAAATAGATTCAATCAAAAAATTACGTATGTTTTCTGCTAATGTACCTAATTTAATATATGATAATTTCTTTACATCTTCGATGAAGAATGTATCGATCCGCTTCATTTAATCACCTCTTTTTTTCTGCAAATTCCCATCATATTATTTCCATGCTCATCCTCTATATATTCTCCACTGTTTTTTGAGCCGTATGTTTTAATCACTTTAAATTCCGAGCTTAAAAGTTTTTTAAATTCCTCTAAGGAATATTCCTTTTCATGCCAAGGAACAACAGGTACACTACCCATAAGATTCTGAGGTGTTGTGCAGATAAATAACCCATTATTTTTAAGCACACTTTTAACCCCTTTCAAATAACTCGACACTTTATCCACTGGGATGTGCTCTATTGTCTCCATACTTAAAACAGCATCAAAATAATTATTTTTAAATGTTAAATTAGTGGCATCTTGAACCTCAAAAGATACATTTTTTAAATTATATTTATAAATATTTTCTGATATAATTTCCTTATCTATATCAGCACCAATAATTTTATTTACAAATTGGCTAATATATTCAGTGCCATATCCAGTACCGCATGCAATATCTAGTACTATATCGGTCTCTTTTAGAAACTGTTTTGCAAACATATATCTATAAAAATTAAAATTACCAACATCACTCGCTTTATCTTTCACTATATATGTTGATTCTCCATAAAAAATATCTTTTGACTGTTCGCGTACTTTTTTTAAATATTCAATCGAGTATTGAGGAAGTACAGTATAGATCGAAGCATTAAAACGCTCACGATTATTCTCAATATATGAAGTAAATCGTGCAAGATTAATATTCTTTCTATCTGCTGGTAGTTCGTTTATTTCATTAAAAACCAAATTTAAAAAATCTCTTTTAAACACTTTTCCAGTAAAATGCGGTGGGAATCCATCTGGCATTGATATATAATTATAATTATGTTTAAGTAGCTCATTTGTCATATTTTTTAAGATCCCGGCATCTACAAAACAATTCTGACCCATAACATGTATTATAGTCTCTCCCTTCACAAAATCCGCTGCATCTATACAACGTTTAAGTACATTACCCATTGAGCCGAAAAAACATTTTACACCGTATTTTTCTGCAATATCCTTAAAGATATTATTGTCTGTATCATTTGGCACAGCAATACATACGTCTTGTAATATATTCATTGTTTTTAATTTCCTAATTACATGTTCAACTACATATAGACCCTCTACTTCACACAATGAGTAGTCTTTTGTCCCATCCCAACCTTTACTATGTGCTTGGATAATTCCTATTACTTTCATACTTCACTCACATCTCTTTTATAACATTTTCTTTAACTTTCCCCACAATTACAAATTCTCTTCCTATGCTATTATCCGCTAAAAATTTATAAATAGAATTTAAACATTCTTCCTTATATTTATACATATTTTCCTCAAATATTTTTCGCTTAAAGTGACATTCTCTCCCTAATTTATCATTTCCAACATAATTATCCCCACTCAATAAAAAAAACTCCATCGGGAATGTCCCAACAGATTCAACGATCTTAAATCCAAATCTTTCAAGAAGCTTTTTAATTGATCCAAAATCAAAATAATTAATATGCTGTGGTGGTGCAACCCACCAGGGTTTATAACCTAAATTATTTCGTAAAATATTTTGTAAAGGATTATAATCATTAGGCGAAATAATACATATAATCCCTTTAGATTTTAATATATTTTTTGCTATTTTAATAATTGATATAGGGTCAGGTAAATGTTCAATAACGGTATTCATATATATAACATTAAATTCACCATATTCTTTTATGCTTTTTTTATCAAAGAATTTATTTATAACTTTTACTCCAAGCTTCTTAGAATATTCATATGCTTGTTTTGAGGGCTCAAACCCAAGCACATCCCAACCTAGTTCTTTACCGCATTTTAAAAAGTATCCTGGCCCTGGTCCAATTTCTAGTAATTTTCTATCTTTTTTTGTGCAATATTTATCAAATAATTGATAATAATTGCGATATGTAAGTTCCCACCATTCTAAATCTTCTTCTGTACTTTTAAAATATGTTGGTTTTTCAGTAGAATAAAATTCTTCTTTATATAACATATTCAATTCTTCTGGTGTCGGGATTGGTATAACATGTTTAAATCCACAAGTCTTACAATCAATCACATCAAAATTATCTTTTGAATCTATTATTTCTCCATAATGTTCTATGCCTGTTAGTGGATAAATAAAATGTTTTATTTTAGACATTTTTACCTCATGCAATTAGCTGTCCTAATCTGTAAGTACCTTTTCTATCAATCAAATTATCACATCGTTTAACCAAAATTTTATAATGTTTATTATCAGTTAGTAACTTTGTAATCCCACTATATAAAATGTTTGGAGTAATATTTTTAAAATAGCCTAAATCTTCAAATACATTATATCTTTCTTTCAATATCTTCGCAGCTTTTGCATTTTCTCTACTATGTGAAATACAAATTGTAGGTATTTGTAGATAAATCATCTCATAAATACTTATTCCAAAGGTACAGATTACTATATCTGCTTTTTTAAATTCTTCCAATGAATATGGGAGGACTTTAAAATTACCAGGTAGATTAATAATTATCTTTTTCAATTCATCCTTATATTTAAATGCCTTACCAACTAATACTAAAAAGTTTGCTTTTAATTTCATTTCTTTTAACCATGGAATTAACTTAAGTAAAACACCTTCTGGGTCCGTTCCTCCAGTAGTTACTAAAATATTCGGTGGATAATGAAAATTATGATTTATTTTATTTTTTAAATCTAAAATCTCATTTCTTAATATTATATACTCTGGACCCGCCTTTACTTGATTAATTCTCTCTGATGATAGGTATTTTTTTAGAATATTTTTATCAAGATGAGCATTTGGAAAAATAATCTCATCACATTCTGATAAACCGGGACAGATATTATCAAACATTACAGTCCTAATATTACTTTGCTTAAACTCCTTTAGGCAATCTATACTATAAGGATACTTTTTATCTAAAACTACAGTATCTGGCTTCAAAACAGATTTTATCCTTTCTAAAAAAACTTCTTCCGATTCATCTTTCTCCTTTAAAAATATCGCAAAGTTATTATCTCTAATAAATAAATTTGCATCATCTTTCATAGTGGCAAAGATAATCTGATGTTGGGATTGTAATTCATTTGCCATCGTCAAACACCTGATTAAATGACCCAGACCTATATCAAAAGATGCATCACAACGAAAAATAATTTTAAATGATTTATCTTTGATGATTTTTCCTATTTATCAATGATTTTAATAATTTCTTTTTTATCTTTTGCGAATGTGCATATTTATTAATACTACTCATTTTGATATCAAAATTCATTTCCTTTAAACTTTGATTATTAATTAATAATTCAATAACATCTTTTATATCAATAATTTCATTTTCCTTATACAATCTATTATATATTTCTTTCATTAATTGAAAATCTTCTTTTGTGTCCACTGTCAAACGCATGTCTTCCCGCTGAAAAATTAATTCTGGTTTAATCACACTAATTTTAAATAATTCTGGATTTTCTTTAATATAAATCGTAACATGCTCTTTTTGATAATCTTTAACTGCCATATTTTTCACCTTTTTTAAGGCTGAAAATGAAATTACTTCCATTCCATGTTCGATAGAAGGAAAATTAGGATGCCCACAAACATAATCTGCATTTTTTTTTAAATATAAATCTATCATATTATCTATAGTAGTCGGATTAATTAATGGACAATCAGAAGTAATTCTTACTATGACATCTGCCTTAAATTTTTTAGCAGTTTGATAATATCTATCTAATACATCGTTTTCACTTCCTATAAAAATTTCTACTCTACATTTTCTGGCAAGCTCAATTATTGGATTATTTTCTTTTTTAGATGTGGTGGCTACTATAATAGAATCAATATTTTTACACTTTTTAATCCTTTCGATAACATGCCATAACATTGGTTTTCCACCAATATTCATTAGCACTTTCCCTGGTAGTCTTGTTGAGCCCATCCGTGCTTGAATGATTGCTACTATATTTTTCTTTTTCATAGATATAATTTATCCAAGGTTATAGGTAGACTCTCATTGATATCTACTTTTGCCTTCTTCCCAACTATTTTTATTGCCTCTGATGGTTTTAACCCATAAGCATGGCGCACTATTTTTATCATTCCTGGAGATATTTTCTCTCCCTTGTGAATTTTAACCGCAGAGTATATACTCCTTCTTGCCCCGACTCTCTCAGGAATTTCTCCTGAAACAGGTTCTTTGACTCCATTGCCCAGTGCATCTTCTAAATTCCTTATCTCTTTTATCATCTCATCAAACTCCTCTACTGTTAAAGCATAAGGATGGTCTGGCCCTTTTAAATTTCTATTAAAAGTAATATGCTTTTCAATAATTTTAGCCCCTAAAGCAACTGCCCCCAAGGGCACTATAAATCCCGGGGAATGATCAGAATAACCGACTATTGCCTTAAAAGCTTTTTTTATAGTAAGCATTGCCTGAATATTCGCATCTTTAAAATTTGGTGGATAACTTGAGACACAATGCAGAAGAGCAATTTGATTATTTTCTTCTTTCTGAATAATTCTAATTGCTTCTTCAATCTCGCCTAAATAAGCTGCCCCTGTAGATAAAAGGACAGGCTTTTTAAATTTTGCAACACATTTTAATAATTGAATATAATTTATATCTCCAGAGGCTATTTTAAAAGCTGACATACCTATAGAATTTAGTAAATCTGCCTTTCCCAAGTCAAAGGGGGTGGAGAGAAAAATAAGGTTTAATTTCTCAGCATATTGAGATAGTTCTTCATACCATTTAACAGGAAGTTCTAAAGATTTAATCGCTTTAAATGCTGGATTGGAAATCCAGTTACCTTTTCCATCTAATTTCATTTGGTTAACTAATTTTTCAGTAGAAAAAGATTGAAATTTAACTGCATCTACTTTTATTTTTGCACAAGCATCTATTAATTTTTTTGCTTGTTCTAAACTGCCATCATGATTAGAACCAATTTCTGCAATTACAAAGACTGACTCTTCCTCTCCAATCCAACGAGTGCCAATTTGCAATCTTTGTTCTAACATTCTGTAAATTCTCCCCAATAATTATTTTATTATATTAATTTTTATATCTTATCACTTTCTTTACCGCCCTGGTTACATCGTCCACATCTCGGTCGGACATTTTAGGAAATATTGGTAAGGTAATTGCTCTCAAATAATAATTTTCAGCTTTCGGAAAATCTCCAAGATGATAGCCAAATCTTTTCTGATAATAAGGTTGTAGATGAACAGGTATGTAATGAACACTTACTCCAATATTTTCTGCTCTTAGGGCTTCGAATATCTCTCTTCGATTAACTTTTAATTTTTCTAAATTAAGCTGAATTACATAAAGATGCCAGACAGGGGTAGAACTTGTAGAATCAAAAAAGGGTATTCTTATTTCTTCTAAATCTTTAAATTCCTCATTATATTTTTGAACAATTTCTATCCTACGTTGAACATTTTTATCAATCTTCTTTAATTGAGCCATTCCTAAGGCACATTGAAAATCTGTTAATCGGTAGTTATACCCTAATTCATGCATCTCGTAATACCAGGGGCCCTCATAATTTAATAGCTTATCTTTTTCCTTAGTAATTCCATGAGTTCTAAATAATTTTAATCTTTCATAGTATTTTTCCTTGTTAGTAGTTATCATTCCACCCTCTCCAGTAGTAATATGTTTTACCGGATGAAAGCTAAAAGTGGTCATATCACTAATACTTCCTATTTTGCTACCTTTGTAGGTCGCTCCTAAAGCATGGGAAGCATCCTCGATAATTATTAAATTATTTTCTTGGGCAATTTTTTGTACCTCTTCTAAATCTACTGGTAGTCCGGTAAAATCTACTGGGATCAGAGCTTTGGTTTTTCTGGTGATTTTCTTCTTAATTTCTTGGGGATCTATATTTAGAGTATCTTCTTTAATATCAGCAAATACTGGAATCCCTCCTTGATAAATTACGCAATTTGCTGAAGCCACAAAAGTTATGGGAGTAGTTATTACTTCATCATCTTTATTTATTTTGGCTGCAAAACAAGCAGCATGAAGAGCTGCCGTACCTGAATTTACAGCTACCGCATATTTAACTCCCACATATTTGGCAAACTCTTCTTCAAATTCAGCTACCTTTGGCCCTTGAGTTATCCAATCAGAATGCAAAACTTCGGAAATAGCTTTAATATCCTTTTCGTCTATCCATTGATGTCCATAGGGTAACATCTCGTCTCTAATTGGCTTTTCTCCGTTAATAGCTAATTCCTGGGTCATTATAATTCCTCCAACATCTTTTTCAACTCTTCTGTAGTAAGCCATTGGTCATTATCACCACTTGAATACCTAAAATCTTGAGGTAAGGATTTGTTATCCTCAGTATGATTTCTTTTCCAATGCGCATATTCAGCTTTTATAACAAAATAATTTTCAAATTCTTTAGTATATCTAGCTTCTTCTTCTGTTAAAAGAATTTCATTAATCTTTTCGCCAGGACGCATTCCAATAATTTTTATTTTGCTTTGTGGAGCAACAGCCTGAGCTAAATCAACTATCCTCATGCTGGGAATCTTGGGAACAAATATCTCTCCACCCTTCATCCTATCAATACAATCAATGATAAAATGAACAGCTTGCTCTTGAGTAATCCAAAAGCGGGTCATTCTTTTATCAGTCATAGTAATTGTGCCCCTTTTTCTCTGTTCCTGAAATATAGGGATTACACTGCCTCGACTTCCCACTACATTTCCATAACGCACACAACTAAATTTAGTTCTTCGCTCACCAGTATAAGCATTCCCCTGAATAAAAAGTTTTTCAGCAACCAATTTGGTCGCCCCATATAAATTAACTGGATGAACTGCTTTATCTGTACTAAGAGCCATTACTTTTTTTACATTATTATCAATTGCTGCATCGATAATATTTGCTGCTCCATCAATATTAGTTCTAACTGCTTCGATGGGATTATATTCACAGGTTGGGACTTGTTTTAAAGCGGCAGCATGGATAACTATATCTACTCCATTCATTGCTCGATACAATCTATCTCGATCCCTGACATCACCAATAAAGAACCTAAGTCTTTTATCATGATTGAATTTCATTTCCATCTCATATTGTTTTAATTCATCACGGCTAAAGATTCTTATAACCTTTGGATCATATTTTTTTAGCATAACTTCTGTAAATTTTTGACCAAAAGAGCCTGTGCCTCCGGTTAGTAGAATTGTTTTTTTTGACCATTCCATAAATATATAACTCTCCTTTATTTAATTAAGAAATAAATGATGCCAATGAAAGCTTTTCTTACATACTATAAATTCCTCTTAAAAATAGTACCTCTAAACTTTCTATAAACGTTTCTTTAAAGATATTAAATAATTAGCTAAAAATACTACCACAAATCCCACAATTAAAGCTAAAAATATGGTGATCAAAACATTCCTTATATAATTAGTCTCAGCTACTACATCTGAAATCTCTGGATTTTCAATTACTTCTATCTTGTTTACAAATAACTCTTTATTCTCTGTAAGAATACAGTTTATTTTCTCTAAATCATTGTAAACTGATAAAGTATAGTTTAACTTTCCAGCTATCTCAGGTGAAGTATAATTGGCTCCTGAGAATGGAATATCAGAGCCTGATTTTTCTATCTCACTTAGAAGTTTTACATTAAAACCTATTATATATTCTTCAGCACTTTCAGAAAGCTTATCTATTTCTTCCTGTATATTTATAAGTTTTGTTTCTATTTTTTGTAAAATCCTGCCATAGGATTCACTAAATTCTAAATTTTTCTCT
>JAHLWJ010000609.1 GCA_019057975.1 Promethearchaeota archaeon
GAACATATTTACATATTGTTTCGATACTTCTGTGTCTAGGGATAGTGCCTAAAATATAAGGCGTCTGACAAAAATAACATACATAGGGACACCCTCTTGTTATTTCGATTGCCCCAAATCGAGTATTTTTTATAGGGAAAGGAGGATATTTGTTTAAGTCAATTAAGGCACGTTTTCCTGTATATATACATTTATTATCTTCACTCGTATAGGCAATTCCCCTTATATCACTAATCTTTTCATTAATAATTAGCTTATTCATAAGTTCAATGATAGTTTCCTCTCCTTCTCCAATAACAACTATATCAAAGCCTATTTTAAGGGTTCCAGAAGGATCTCCCGTTGGATGGGAACCTCCTGCTATAAGTATACACTTCTTTTGAAACTTACTTCTTAGTTTATCTACCAATTCTCGGATTTCGAAAAACTGAGTTGTGAAGAAAGAAATTGCTACTAATACTTTATTATAAGATTTTACTATATCTTTGAGTGTTTCTACAAGTTCATCTTGTGAGCTTAAAAAATAGAAATCAATGCTTTCAAATATCTTATCTGTTTCGAGCGCACCAGCTATAGCATTTAAACTGTAAAAATTATGTTTATGATAATAAATTACAAAAGCGATTTTTTTCAAGTAGATTTTACCTATAGCAATCCAATTAATAATCAGATATTATATAATACAATATTTTTCAAATTAAATTATTCTTTGTATTCTATTTATCACTTGAATTTTAAATTCCTATGAATATATATTTTCATTTTTGCATTATTATTTTAATAAGCGAAATAAGAATTGGAAAAAGTTGAAAAAGTGAATAATTAATGTTATTGAATGAATTTATCGCCACTGATATAACTGAAGTTGGTATTTCTTGGTTTGATTTCTACTCCATTGGCCATATCTGTTTTGGAATCGGTCTATTTCTATTCTTTTCATTGTTCTACACTATTCCAAAAAGAAAATATGGGTCAATTCCAATTTTTTCACTACTACTTGTTTTTATACTCACAAACATTTGTTCTGTAATTTGGGAAATCGTTGAAAATTTAGTTTTTCTTGATTTAGGATGGAAGTTTGAAGATCGAGCTGATAGTTGGCAAAACATCACTACTGATCTCTTATTATGTGCTTTTGGAGGCCTTGGTACTTGGTTATTTGCCTATATCACGTTTGAAAAGGAGAAAGGTGCTTTTGCATATTATACTTTTGGATTAATTGGATTTGGAGTTTGGATTAGCGTTTTCATAGTACTCAGATATTTAACTTTTCAGAATTCTCCAATGATTTAATTAAATTTAACTTATTATTATTTACTATAACCTAGAAAAAATGTTAGACCTTTCCGACTACATAGAATTTCAACAAGGCAACATTCCTCTAATACTATCTGTACCACATGGAGGATCATTAGAATGTGAGAACATTCCGAAAAGATCATCGGGAATTTTAGGAATTGATGGTAAAACCATCGAGATTGCTAAGAAACTAATTGCCTTAATTCAAAATATCTTTAAGAAACAAAATTCTGAAGTTAAAACGCCATCCTATGTAATTTCTAAAGTCCGTCGAAGTAAAATTGATTTAAACCGGGAAGAAACGGAAGCATACGAGCAGGGATCTTATATTGCTAAGCAAATTTATAGATTTTATCATAAAAAAATTGAAGAAATTGTACTGTACAACTTGAAAGTATATGAGCGTTCGTTGCTAATTGATTTACATGGTTTTGAAAAAGCTAATCGACCCCCTGGCTTCCGAGATGTGGACGTGGTCTTAGGAACAAATAATTTAGAATCATTTTACTCTAAAAAAATACCAAAAAAAGATTGGGGAAAGAATATTCGGGGTAAGATTGTTCAAAAATTTCTCGAATTAAATATCCCTATAGCTCCAAGCCATCCTAAAAGAGGTGAATATGTCTTAACTGGGGGTTATATAACAAAAAAATATGGTGCATCTCAAATCCCGAAGAGTCAAGCATTACAAATTGAATTTTCAGATAAGATAAGAATACAAGATGGAGAATTAAGGGAATTGGTATTAAATAAACTGGCAAAGATTCTATATAACGAATTAAAGAACTTTAAGAAAGTTTAAGAAAGCTTAAGGAGAAATAGTTTCTAATTGTTTATATCTAAAATTAAATTTACAATTCGGTTAATATATTTACTCTTTTGAATCTTACAGATGTGAGCAACCTTTCTATAATTATAAGACTCCGCTAACGTATCAAGATATGAAAGATTATATAAGATTGAGACATTGTCATCATTTTTCATGAAAAGCATATCTAATTCTTGCTGAATTTTGTTATCGCTAAGCTTCTTCTTTTTTTTTACCCTATTATTAATCTCAGTAAGAGCATCATTAAAATTAATATCCCTTATGCTTGAGATAAGAGAATTCAGCACTATGGCATATAAAACAACGATATCAACATTATCCGTGTCCTTTAGATTATGGAATTTGAGTTGTAGATCTTGGTAAATTTCATTGATATAATTCTCATCTACACCTTTAATTTTTTTGAAGAGATTTAGGAATTGTAGATATTTACCATCGAGAAATAAGTGCAGATTACTATTAAACAGATCTTTAAATTTTCTTATAATTTGCCCAGAATTGCTTATTTTTACAGAAACTTCAGGCGTTCTACCAATGATTATATCCTGACCATCTTTATAGAACTGTTGATTAATTAAATTATTCGTCGCATCATATAGCTGTTCTAAAATCATTCCGATCGCAAAACACCAATAATTAATATTTTATGTCTGTTCTTAATACAGTTAGTAAAAATACAATGATTTAATTTTTTACATTTTTACCTAATTCTTTTCTATTAGTGCTATTAAGGCTTAATAATATAAGAATAATATATTATT
>JAHLWJ010000610.1 GCA_019057975.1 Promethearchaeota archaeon
AACCGTGAGCGACTGTTTCCCCATAAAGTGATTTTTTTGCTCTTTCAGGATTAATGTGAATAAATTGGTGATCTTGTGTAAGATCTGCGAATTTATTTATTGCTTCTTGGGTAACATGATACCATTTTGTATGAAATTCTTTACCAATATAATTCTTTATATCAATTGCTCTTATCTTATTTACCATATTTTATTTCGCTCTTTCTTTCAAATTTTCTTATTTATTATACTTTAAAAATGTTTTATTTTTTTCAAGAACTAAAGTTTTTTTTAACTTACTTCCAGTTGTTCTATAAATGCCTCTATACTAGTTCTCGATTGATCATCAGAAAGGCATCTTAAATCGTTTAAATCTCCATTTAAAACTAAGGTTGGGATTCCTTTAACTTTTTCAAGCCTTTGAGGCATTCCATAACGAGTATTAGTATTATGGGGACATGTTTTAGCATCATGAAAGATAATACCATCTATTTTAAAAAATTCTATCATTTTTCTAAGGTATTTTTCTTTATATTCATCTGAACGTACGATAAACAGCTCAATATATGCTTTTGCCATGCTTCTAAAGGGATCTTTTTCATCGAATGCCGAAAAAATCCAACTATTACAATAAGTTGAAGCAACTACACATGTTTTAAGACTAGCAAATAATTCAGAATAGTGTCTCAATCTTCCCCATATTGGCATTCCTTCCCAATAAACTCTAAAACGCTCATTTTCTACAGCTCCAATATGGTTTTCTATTCTTTCTTGTAGTTCTGGTAATAAAATTTTGTAATAATCCACAGCTTCTTGTGTTCCCCTCAAAACTACAGCTGGTCCCATGTGAATAGTTCCATCAAAGAAAGTAAAAGGTGATGGAATACTAGCTGCTGTATCTAAAACCACTTTCCAAAGTTCAGAGCATTCACGTGAAAGTGTTACAACATCTTTAAGTCTATTAATGTCAAATTTGGTTGTTGAAATTTGTTCTAATTGTTGAGTAAGTTCATCCATCTGATGTGCTATAAATGTAATAAGTTCACTTGTAACTTCATTTATTGTCCTAGGAGTAGAAATACCCACTAATGGTACTTTAAATTCATTAGCAAACCAACCAAACCAATCTTGGACCTCTCTACATTGATTTGTATTGAAAACTAATACATCAGGTTTAGGCACACTTTTGATGTCAGGATAAGCTTTAGATAATGGTGTTACTTGTTTTAAATAAGCACCTATGTCAGCAGTAAGATAAGAACAAATTTCAGGTGAATAGCCTATTGCATTGGCGTATGGAATTAAATCTGTAGCCATTCTAGAAGAACCTAGCATAGCACTATGATTTTCTGGGAAATAAACTTCAAAATCTAAACTTCTTAAAATTTCTGCCGGACCAACACTAGAACACCAGGCAATCTTTTTTTCATTCTTTTTGGAGGCATGGTCTAACTCGTGATAATAATCAGACATGATTTGGTTTAACTCTTTTGTTGCATTTATTTTCTTTCTAAGCATTTAGCAAACCTCCATATTGAGTATTTTATATTTTAAAAAAATAATTAATGAGATGTAAATTCAATCTACTGATACTTCTAATATTAGAGCCGCACCTGTATCTCCCGCAGCACATCCGTCAGCTAGACCAAATCCTCCTCCCTTCTCTACTAATTCTTCTATTAATTCTATTATAATCCTCATCATTGTAGGTGCTTGGGGATGACCATATATAAGTGAGCTTCCGTAATTATTCATATCCTTCCAATCAATATCCATCTCCTTGCAGAAATATATATCGTTGACCGCAAATGGGTTATGCGTTTTAATAACTGATATATCTTTAATAGAAATCCCTGCATTTTCTAGTGCTTTTTTTGCTGCTGGAACTATTGCCATAGCCATAAATCCTTTCTTTGTTTTATGTTCCCCATAAGATACAATTCTAACCTCAACATCATCTCTTTTCCTTAATTGATGTGATTTTTCTTTTGACGCGACGATAACACCACAATTAGCATCTCCTGGGTGTGTTTGAGTTCCATAAGTAACTGTGCCTTCTGGAAGTACTGGTCTAAGCTTCGATAATCCTTCCATAGTTGTTGGATATATACCTTCATCACCTTCTACAATTGCAAGTACTTTTCGACCAGAGCGATCTTTAACCTCGATTGGGTCTATCATATATCTCTTTTGGAAAGCTCTATTATCCTTTAAAGAATCCTGATATTGATTATAACGCATCATAGTGACTTCATCTTGTTCCTTTTTAGTAATCCCCACTTCTTTAGCTACATTCTCACCTGTTTGAATCATTGAGTTCTTAGCAAAAGGATCTCTTCCAAAATTGTCCCATACCCAGCTTTCTGCATCTACCGTGCTACCTGGTGCTTGAGGGTTCGGATACACAAGATGAGGTCCATTTGAACATCGATCTGCGGTTATTACAAGAATATTTTTATTTATTCCAGTCTCAATATTCTGAGCAGCAATCGAAATCGTATTAGTTCCTGTAGCACATGCTTGACTGATCATAGGTCCAGTAACATGTTCAGCTCCGATCATACTCGCTAACCAAGGACCTCCATAGAAACAATAGAGTTGCGGAATTGTAATACCTAAAATAAGTTCATCAAAGTCATTTGGAGAAATTTCTCTTTCATTTAAAAATCTAGTTGTTATATCTGCTGCAAATTTTATAGCATGCAGATTCTGAAAACTCATTTGCCATCTACTAAAAGGTGTACTCCAATACTGACCATATGGTATATAAGCATTTTTAAAAGACATTTTTTTAACAACCTAATTTATTCTATAATTGTTTTTTTTGATAATTTGCTATTCATTATTAATTTGTTTATTAAATCGTTCTCTTAATAATCGGTGAAGAACTTTTCCAGAACCAGTTCTAG
>JAHLWJ010000611.1 GCA_019057975.1 Promethearchaeota archaeon
AAGTATCATTGTGGAGAGTGAATTAGGGAAAGGAACGACATTTCATCTATTTCTATCATACTAAATAGATCTAAAAAAATTATAAATATTAATTGAATCAATATTATTGATACTAGTAAAATAGATGAAATTCCCATATGTCAGACTCAAAATCCTTGTTAATGGTTGTGGATGATAACGAGGATATTTTATTTAATCTAAAACTTATTCTTGAAGCAAATAATTATAATATAACCACAGCAATTAATGGTAAAACAGCACTTAAAGTGCTTTTGACATTAGAGAAAGTTCCTGATATAATAATAAGCGACATAATGATGCCAGACATGAATGGATATGAGTTTTTTACTGCTGTTTCATCTAACCCTAAATTGAGTCGTATTCCTTTTTTATTTCTAACAGCAAAATCTACTCCTGAAGATATTAGATTGGGTAAAATGTTAGGAGTTGATGACTATATTACAAAACCTTTTAGAAAAGAAGATTTACTAGCATCAATCTCGGGTAAGATCGCCAGAAATAAGAAATCCAATCTTATAGATGAGGAAATTAAGCAAATATTTTCATCTCTAAAAATAAAAATGCATCCTTCAATTGTTAATAAAGATCAGCCATCGTTATGTTTATTATTAGTATACTGGGATGATGTTGCTGGTCCAATCTTAAAACGAAGTTATCCTTCTGAAGAAAATTGTACAATATCTATTAATACTATTGGTAAGCAATTATTCCATGCAGCAACTTCGATTTATGGACACGATAAAATCACAAAAGCTCAAGGTATTATGCTTAATATTGAAAATATTGAAAAACAAGGTTATGCATTCTTTGATTCTTTTCCAGATAAAGATGAAAGATATGGAGAAAAGCAATATATGTTATCTGTGATCGCTCCAATTTTAACTTATTTTGATTCACTTAACATTAGGGAAGTTTTAAAAGTGATCTCTGAAAAAATACAAACACAACAAAATTGGGATATAAAAGAATATTGGGAGAAAATTTTAGATGTTATGTCAGCTAGATCTCCTTTACTTAATCCTTAAAAATAACATCCTTCTCATCAATATTATTTGATTTTTTATAAATTAAAAAAAAAGTTAATATTTAATTTAATCTTTAAGGAAAAATCATTTCTTCTCAAATAATCCATAGAAAGAACTTTTAAATCAGCTAATTTGAATATATGAATAAATAAATATAATTATAATTTTAACTTTGAAGTGAAAAATATGTCTGAAGTAAAAGAAGAAGAAAAGTATTTAATGTCACCAGAAGTGTGTTCTTGGGCTGATGATGAAGAAAACATTTATAAAATTGAAATACAACTACCTGGAGTAGAGAAAGATTCAATTAAACTAAAAATGCATGATGACAGTTTTTTCATTAAAGGAGAAACTGAAGACACTGTATATATAGGTTCCTATGGTGTTTGTTGTCCAATTAAACCAGAAGAAGCAAAAGCAATCTATAAAAATGGACTTTTAAAGATTGAAGTACCCTTCAAAGAGCCCGAATTTCATAGTATTGAAATAAATATTGAATAAATTTCCTTTTTTTTTCACTCTTTTTTAAAGTTTCACTAAAAATCAAAAGAAAAAAATACTATTAATATTCTATATTCATTTCTTTAACATAATCAAAAGCAGAGTATGCAGCTATTACTCCTTCAGAAACTCCTGTAATTGCTTGCTTAAAAGGGGCATCAGCAACATCTCCTGCAGCAAAAATACCAGTAATATTTGTTTCTGACTTACGATTTATTTTAATTTCTCCTTTTTCATTTGTTTCTACACCAATACGTTTTGCTAAATCAGAATTAGGAATTGAACCAATCTCAACAAACACACCATCAACAACGAGTTCGATATCATTATCAAAAACTACAGATTTTACATTCCCTTCCCCTTTTATTTCAACAACATTAGTTTTGTAGATAATTTCTATTTTTTCATTTTCAAATACACGTTTTTTGTTTATAGGTTCAGCTCTAATATCTTCTCCCCGATAAATAATATATACTTTTTTGGTGTTTTGTGCTAAAAACAGCGCTTCTTTAGCAGCAGAATCACTTCCTCCTATTACACATACTACTTTATCTTTGTAAAAGGGACCATCACAGGTAGCACAGTATGAAACACCTCGACCAGCATATTCCTCTTCTCCAGGGATACCTAATTTCCGTCTTTCTGAACCAGTTGCTATGCAAATTGAATATGCTTTAAATTTCTGAAAGAAGGAACGAAGTTCAAAATAATCATCAACTTTATCAATACTGCGTATCTGATCTGATATATATGGGATACTAAGTGAGTCCATATGATCTTTAAACATATCCATTAATCCTTGACCACTTATGGATGTAATTGCAGGATAATTTTCAACAATATGAGTGGTCGCTATCAATCCACCAAAAGTTTTTCCAACAACCAGTACATCCATCGCGAATCGAGCAGCATAAATGGCACATCCAATCGCAGTGGGTCCACCCCCTAATACAATTAGATCATAAGTTTTTTCGAAATCTATAGCTTCCATATCAATATTGAACACGAATATTCCCTCCAATCAAGGCGCTTAAAATTTCATTTGGCCCAACCATTCCCACTAAAGTCTTTTGATCATTAATAATAGTATATGGAACACCAGCAGCATCATAATATTGACCTATATCAGGATTTGCCGCGATATCGATAATTACGGTTCTAATCTTCCCCTCAGAAGCAATTGCGAAGGAATTACTTATAGCAATTACTTGAGGACAATAGGGGCACGTCTCTGTCATCATTACCTTAATAGTAGATGGTTGTATCCTATCTAGATTTTTTTTTATTGTAGCCTCATAATAATTGGGAGTTCCTGCAAAGTTAAATATAGCCTGG
>JAHLWJ010000612.1 GCA_019057975.1 Promethearchaeota archaeon
TTTTCATCTATACAAGACATGATTCACATGCAAAATACACAATTGAAGCTATTAAATCGGGAAAAAATGTCTTTGTTGAAAAACCAATGGGTTTAACACAAGAAGAATGTCAAAGAGTATACGAGATAGTGAAAAGTTCCAAAAAGAATTATTCTATCGGCTTTAATAGAAGATATAGTCCATTAATTAAAATAACTAAGGATTTATTGCATGACATTTCCAACCCTATAATAATCAACTATCGAATTTCAAGTCAATTCATACCAGGAAGTCACTGGGTCTTTGACCCTAAAGTAGGAGGGGGGCCAATCATTGGTGAGTTTTGTCATTTCGTTGATTTAGTATTATATTTAATGAATTCTAAACCAATTGAGGTAATTGCTCGTGGAGGAGCTATGAGCCATAAAAATACAACAGTTTTTGATAGTTGTGTAGTTTTATTAAAATTCGAAAATGGTTCTATAGCGAATTTGATTTATACAGATTTAAATGGTCCAAAAATGTCAAAAGAGCGTATAGAGATTTATTCAGGAGATTCAGCAATAATTATTGATGATTTTCTAAGATTAAATACTAGCGGTTTTGATTTTGGAAATTTACTTTTAAGCAAGCAGGACAAAGGTCATAAGAACGAGTTAGAACATATTATTCAGACGAATTTAGGTCTTAAAGACGCTTTGGTAGGAATAGACGATGCGATGAAATCAATGGATATAGTATTTAAAACAATTGAATCCATAAAAACAAATAACCCCATTCAAATTAATTAAAATTAAAATGTTGATAAATACTAATAACATAATCGATCCTGTTCAAATTGAAAATAAGTATGCAATTTTTTCTACTTATAGTGACGACATTGTTTTTCAAAGAGAAAACATTAAAACTCCTATTTTCTGTGGAGGTATTATTAAATCTATTAGTCAAAATGTATACAACTTCAAAATCAATGAATTTATTGGATATATTTCGTGTAAACAAAGTTCTAAGTTAACATTATCTGCGAATCAGATAGTAAATATCGCTAATATCAATAATGAAAAGCTAATCGCGGTATTGCCATATGCCTCTTATGCTATGAAAATTCTGAGACAGGTAGATCCTCGTTTGAATCAGAACATTGCGATTGTAAGGATGAATTTCTTCTCAATATTATTAGAGAGGTTAATCAAATTATCTGGAGCAAATGTTTTTTTAGTTGATTTTGATAACGAAGCTAATAAATTGAATGAAGCTTCTATAGATACCATAATTTACAACGAATTAACACCTGGTGAGAATGAGTTCATTTCTAAATTAAATTGCAATTATAAAATTGATTTACACAGCGTCTCTCTTTATGACAAAGGACTAAATGATAGTAATTATATTGTAGGTGTTAAATATCCATATTCATATATAAGATGGGACTTTAAGAGAAATCTTGAATATTTCATTCATTTAATTGACAGTAAAAAAGTAAGTTTAGATTTCTTTGAAGTTCACAAGATAGAAATAAGTCAATTGGATGAAATGAAACGAAAAACGAGTGATTTTAAAGAAAATTCATTAATTTTATTTAAGATTTCTAATTAAAAGACCCATATATCCGATGAAGATCAAATTACTTTCTGTAAGATATTAATAAAATCATAATATCGTTTCTCCCATAGAAATTCATTAATAACTCTGGTATGTCCGTTCTTTCCCATTTCAATTCTTATTTCTTTATTGTCATATAGATATAAAATCTTTTCAATTAGATCCTCTAAATCATTTGGCTTAGTTAATAATCCTGTATTTCCATTTTTAACCGCATCTCTAATTCCACCAGAATATGAACCAATAACGGGAACTTTAAAATAATTCGCTTCTAAAAACACTAACCCAAAACCTTCAATAGAGTCATTTGTTGTAATTGAGGGCATAACAAAAATATCTGCTAATTTGTATAATTCATTTCTAATATTATTCTCACATTCTCCAAAAAATTTAATCGTATCTTCCAATTCTAATTCTTTAGTTAAATATTTTAAATATTTTGTAGAGGTTCCTTTACCAACTGAAAAATATTTAATATCTGAATTTGGTCGCTTTTCTTTAATGATTTTTATAGCTCTAATCACCAAATCAAATTTTTTCCTTGGAACATGCCATCCGACACTTAAAATTAAAAATGTCTTATCTGAGAGATTATATTTTTTTCTTAATTCTTCTCTTGATTCCTTTATTGCATAATCTTCTGGAAAGATTGCCAAAGGTAAAATTCCGATTTTCTGTTCATTTATATTATGGATTCTTTGAAAGAAAAATTTAGTTGTATTTCCTAAAACTATTACTTTGTTAATATTTTTGAAATAAATTGTCTTTAAGTGAAAGGCTTTCTCCAAGGGCTTATTTTTTAAAAAATCATTTCCATAAGTAAAAGAAATAGCTTTTTTATTTAGTATCTTTGAGAGGAAAAATATTAAAGGGAGGGTTTTAGAAGGAAATCCCCCAACTATAATATCAACATTCAATTTTCTTAAGTAAGGTAAAATATTTACAACATTATTAAAAACGATAACTAGATTTCTTGGATTAATCCCTAAATAAAATAATATTTTTAATTTATCTTTTAATGATGTGTTTTTATCTCTAAGTAATTTATTTATTGAGATATATAAGTAATAAAAAAATTTCTTATTGATTTTTAAATGCTTTATACTTACAATTAGGTTATTAAAAATTCGATCGCTTTTATAATATGGATTGAATACGTATAGTTTATGATCTTTATTTTGAAATGCTTTACATAATGAATTCAAATGATGACTTATTCCACCCTTTAATGGATAAAACGCATCTGTTATTAAAGCAATCCTCATATAGATTATAAAATCGTAAAATAAAAATA
>JAHLWJ010000613.1 GCA_019057975.1 Promethearchaeota archaeon
AAATCTTCTTTAATTCTATCTTCTTTTTTACAAATATCTTTAGCAATTTCTAATACTTTCTCTGCAAGACCTTTTGGGATTACTACAACTCCATCTCTATCTCCAAAAATAATATCAAATGGTTCTAGCCAAATGCCGCCAACCTGAACAATACAGTTATATTCTATCCATAATAATCTACCTTCACCACTTACTGGAGACGCTGAAGGTCCGAAAGGAATGAAGTCCAATGGGTATATTCTTTCTAAATCACGTATTGGCCCATCACTAATTGCTCCTACTGCACCACGACTTGAAGCAAATGTTGAAATTACATCACCTATTGTAGTTCCTCTATCCGCAACATCTGTTCCATATACTAAAACATAACCTGGTTCAATATTATTATAATATTCAACATCAACTGTTTCACGTATTTCCTTCGTTTCTGGTGGTAAACCTGGAACATTTGCCCCTCTGATTGTGTACGCTATCCCGCACAACTTTCCTTTATCGGGAAAATATGGTTTAATATTTAGATTCATTGCTGATCTTTTGTAGCCTAAATAATCTAACGCATCTGAACAACATGCTGTTCCACCTGTAAGCTTTTTAAATTCTTCACAAAGACCAAGAAGTTGTTTTTTCCTTTCAGGTGTAACTTCTTGAGTTTTTATTTCTGGATATAAGCTAATTTGTTTTTTCATTCTTCTTCCAATCTCCTTATTAACCTTTAATTTTTTAAAATAACTGCGATCTTTTCTAAACTTCTTATTATAGAATACTATTTTACGTAACATTCAAATATACATGCACTCTTTTTAAGCAGAAATCCCCCCTTTATAAAAAAGAATTTATTCGGAAACTCTCGTTTCCTGATACAACTAAACTTTCGGGAAACTTTTTATTTTCTATATAATAATAAGTTTATCAGCTGGAATTTTT
This sequence comes from Promethearchaeota archaeon, assembly GCA_019057975.1. The sequence goes on from JAHLWJ010000613.1 coordinate 925, forward strand.
TATTCTGTTATATATTTCCCTAATATTTTCTTTAAATTTGCATCTATAGTGTCTTCTTTCACTATCTCTCTAAAAACAAACTTTGCATGAATATTATATCTTTCTATTGCAAGCATAATGTCTTTCTTTTCTATGGCTTCTAATATTTGTTGGTGAAGTTTAACGATTTTCTTAACATCTTTATGTTTGTTATATATGATATCCATTTTAGCTATGACAAGTCTTGACTTTCCATTAATTATAGACCACATAGGATAAAGATTTTTTGAATCAGATACTTTACAAATATATTTATGAAAAGCAATATCTTTCTCAACTAATAATGGTAAGTCATTATTTAGAGAAGCGTTTCTCATATCTTTAATTATAAGTTTAAGTTCTTGAATGTTCTCTTCAGTCATTTTAGAAATAAACCATTTCAAGGAAATTGTTTCTAACACAGCTCTTAGTTGATAAATCTCTGGTATTTCTTCATCTGCTACTTCTTCAATAAAAGTCCCCTTGAAAGGAATACTTTTGAGCAGTCTCTCTTGTTGAAGTTTTCTAAACGCTTCTCTTACGGGTGCTTGACTAGTGTTGAATTGTTTAGCAATTTCCATTTCTTTTAAATGTTCCCCCTGCATTATAGTGCCATTAAGTATACAAGCTTTAATGGTTTCATATATATCGTCCGAGATTAGACTTCTAGATACGTTAGTTAATTTGTTTTTTAGATCACTTATTGTCATAATTTTACCTCATAAAAAATTATAATAATTATAGATTATCGATTATCGATTATCTACAATTATTATAATTTAATTTTTATTTTTTGTCAAATAAAATAATATTCACTATTACCGCTATTTGCTCATTAAAAATCCCGCCTTAATATCTTTCCTTAAATCATTCTAATTTTCCTAGAAAATAAGATTTTTGGAGTTAAATTATTAAAAAATTATCTGATATTCCCTTATGTTTTGTATTTAGCGCAAAGGAAGCAATAAAATATGGATTATCTTCCCTGAGCCAATTAAGAGAAAATCCGGAGGTAATTAAATTTGAAGGATTCATTTAATGTTCTAGCAAATATGCAAGTAAAGAAGAGAATACAGAAGAAATAGAGAGGATATTAGAGAAAAGAAGGCTAATAACGGGTATTTTCAGGAACCACAAAAAATAATAACTAACTTAAGCCTGTTTTTAGCGCTTGTTTTAAGGTGGCTGGTATGATTCATTAAGTTCGGATAAATACACCCCGTATACGCCAAATACGAAGCTTTTTTGAAAAACGTAAAAATCTTATATATCAACGGTTTTAACGATTTTTTGCAAAATCAACCCGTAATTCATTGATTGTCTGTTTGATTTCCTTGATTTCAGCAGTAACATTATGGGAAAATTCCTTTTGATTCTTTACTATTTCGGTAATAAAAAACTCTAATTTCCATACTAAATATACAGAAAGCACCAGGGGAAAGCCGTTATTTGCTATTAGTTTTAGTACATATTCAATATCCAATTCACTTATTTCCTTTCCAGGTGTGTTTTGGTCCAGGCCTGATATCGAGATGCAAGAAATTTTTCTTTTCATAATACCCAATACCATTAAATCCCATTTCATGAGCATAAAGAAGAAGATCATAAAGCAAAAAATCGCCTGCGTGAATATCTACCGCCATACCCAGGAGATGATAAGAACCGGAAACTCCCCCGACCTTATGATTTTCTTCTTTACACCGGTAACCGGAATTGATATATATTGGCCTATTTATAACCATTCTTAAATGATTCAGTCTGGCCAAAAAATCCGGAAACAACATAACCCGCCTGCAGCAGGGGCACTCAAACTCATACAAAGAAAAATATTCAGTTAATTCTATATCATTAATTATATCCATAATTTATTTATATCTTAAAGTCCTGCCGTTCCTTACTACATCCGGCATAGCCTTATATATAATTTCGTT
>JAHLWJ010000614.1 GCA_019057975.1 Promethearchaeota archaeon
TTACTTGCGCAATCTCAACTTTTGATTGCGAAACTGTTTTGGCTTCCAATTTAATTTACCACTATTTGTCTAATCTGTTTTTAAGATACAAATGATAAAACCAATGATAAAGGTAACTCTTTTAATTTAAAATATATACAAAAAGACTTGCTACTAGCATTACTTCTAATTAGAGGAATTTACGTAAAATTTTATATTCTATAACTAATATCTATTAATTGTGAATGAATAGTGAATAATCATTCATTAATTGAAAAAAATTATTAAAAAGTGATAAAAATGCCAAGTTTTAAAGAAACATATGAAGCGATAAAAGAAGATGTCACAAAAGGGGAGAAAAATTTTAATGTAGCTTGCGAAATGCAGTCAGAAGGAATGCAATGTAAAGTTACCATGGGAGCTTCAAAACACGAAATTATTATTGATGCCCCTGTAGGCTTAGATGGCACAGATCAAGGAGCTTCTCCATTATTAGCAATATTAGGCTCTATTGGTGCTTGTATTATTGCAGTGACAAGATTTTGGGCGCTAATTATGGATATTAAAATCGAATCAATGACTGTGAATTCAAGAGGGCACATAAATCTCGCAGCACTTTTTGGAATTGATGACAAAATGCTTCCAGGTTACGACAATCTTGAACCTGTTATTAGAATTAAAGCAGATGCGCCTAAAGAAAAAATTGAAGAAATGATGAAGAAAGTATTTACTCATTGTCCCGTTATTACCAACTTCAATGGAGCATCTCCAATTAAACCTAAATTACAAATTAAAGAATAATCTCTTTTTATTTTTTTTTAAGTTCAAATCACTTTTTTTTTTGATATTTTATCTCCCTTAATCGAACTGTTAAGAAAGATTGTTCCTCAAAAAAGGAGTCCAGCAAGTGTTTGATAGAATTTCAAAATTAGATCATCATCATCGATAGTTTTATTTGAAAGAATTTATTAACCACTACTTTAATTAAAAGCATTCTTATATTTCTTATTATAACTATTGGATGAAAATGTGGTTTAAATGAAGGAGTATAACACTATTAAAGTTGAAGAAAGAGAAGATGGCATTTCAATTATTAAATTCAATAGACCAGACAGTTTGAATGCGATAAGTTTTGAATTAACGGAAGAAATGTTAGATTATCTAAAGAGTATTGAAAATGATCTTGCTATTCGTGTTTTAATTCTTACGGGTGAGGGGCGTGGATTTTCGTCAGGATTAGATTTAAAAGAAAGCCAAATTGCTCTTAAACCATTAAAAAAAATTCCTGAAGAGTATCATCGATTCGAATATTTAATGACAAAAGATAAAGTTAAAAGAAGCATCCTTGCTCAGAAGATGCTGTCTGAGGTAATGATACTACTTAGAAAAATACCCCAACCTGTAATCGCTGCTGTGAATGGCGTTGCATATGGAGGAGGACTTGGTTTTGCTATGGCCGCAGACATTAGATTAGCAGGAGACAGTGCTAAATTTTGTAATGCTTTTATAAATATTGGAGTATCAGGAGCAGATATGGGAAGTTCATATTGGCTTCCTCGACTTATTGGATTTTCAAGAGCAGCTGAGTTTATGTATACGGGGAGAGTTATGGATGCTAAAGAAGCTGATAAAATTGGGTTGGTCACGCGAGTTGTAGCCGATGAAACGCTTCTTGAAGAAGCTACTAATCTAGCACAACAAATTTTAGGTAAAAGTCCTATGGGTATCCGTTTCACTAAGGATGCATTAAATGCAAATATAGATGCACAATCTCTCCAAGTAGCAATCAAATTAGAAAATAGATCTCAAGTCATTTGTTTAAGCACAAAAGATCTTCTTGAAGGTGTGTTTTCATTTTTAGAAAAAAGAGAACCTAATTACGATACATGGTAATGAAATATCAGATAATTAGTTTTTTGTTTAGTAACTAAGTTCCGTCAATAAAATAATAAAACCACTTCAATATAGCCCTTAAATAAAAGCAATTCTACCAGTTACAATTTATCGAAGTGGATATTTAGGATCTCTTTTCCCAAAGAACGCACCTGAAGCTTCGTTCACATCTTTAGAACTAAAAGTGAGTACAATACTGGAGTTTTCCAATTGACAAATTGTTTCTAAACTTGGAGAATCGAGAGTTAAATTTAACGATTGTTTAGTCATTCTCAAACCTAACGGACTCTTCTTTAGCATTTCATCAGCTAGCTCCAACCCAGATTCTAATAGATCTTTTAACTCAACTGATTTTAAAGCTAATCCAATTTTGACCGATTCCTCAGCCCCAACTTGCCTCCCGGTGTACATTATCTCAGAAGCTCTCGATAATCCTATTAATCGAGGAAGAAAGTAACTTCCACCTACATCAGCTCCCGTTAACCCAATATTAATTGAGGCGTTAATAAACTTAACATTAGTACCTACAATCCGAATATCTGAGGCCATAGCAAAACCAAATCCACCTCCAGCAGCCGCACCGTGAACTAAAGCGATAATTGGTTGGCTTATCTTGCGCATTTTTACAAAAATCGAACTAATACGCCACTGATGGTACATTTTTTTTTTAATCGGTTCTGAAACGTTTAGAAAATAATATTTCTCGTACCCTTCAGGTTTCTTTTTAGTGTTTAAGATCATCGCTTCCTGTAAATCAGTTCCTGCACAGAATGCTCTTCCCTCAGCTCTTAAAATTAACACACGGCAGTCCAAATTAACCATTAAATGGTCTAATAATTCGTGTAATTCTTTTTCCATTTGAAAGTTAATAGCGTTCAATTTTTCCGGGCGATTTAAGGAAAGAATTCCAATTCCATTTTCCTTTAATTCAAATTTAATAGTCTCAAAATTCACTTTTATCACTTTTTTTAATAATTTAATAAAAACA
>JAHLWJ010000615.1 GCA_019057975.1 Promethearchaeota archaeon
ACGAGCGGCTGAAGTTATGAAACAGATAGGAGATGAGGGCACAGGAGCGCTTAAGTATGACTGGTTTATTAGCAGTGACCAAACTGAATGCGAAGTTCGTGAAGAATATAAGAGCTCAGAGGATGTAATAGAACATGGAGTCAAGTTTATGGAAACTCTTACAAAATTTTTTAATGATTTCCCTTTAGAACATACGGCGTTTTATGGTGACCCATCACCGCAACTTCTAGAAGTGGTAAAGAAATACAACCCTGATGCAAAATTATACTCTTTCTTCCAAGGATTGGAAGAAAAAATTGAAGTCTAATAATTTTTTTTTTAATTTTTAATGGAATTTTCATTGCATCCAGACTCTGAATTTACCATTCCTGCATATCCAGCTAAAATGACTCAGTTTTTAACATTGATAGATCTGACAACTTTTCACATCCTTTTTAGGAGGGGGCACCACGGGGGAGGGAGAGAATAAAGAGAGAAAGAAAGAAAATCCCTTCTCCTTTTATTTTCAAAACGATATAAACTCTTCTGAACATATTGGATACCAATCGCTTTTTCACTCGCTTCTTTTTAATCTTTACTTACTAGATCTACATTAAGTGCCTTCTTTACTTAAAGGGATAATATAATCGATTATCCTTATCCGTTTCACTAATATGATTGTGCGATCGTTTTTCCCGAGGATTTATCGACACCTAGTTTGCATACCATTTTTAAACTATCCGAACGATCCAGAGTACGAGAGAAATCAACGTCATTTATCGTATGGTTTTTAAACAATCTTCTTTTTCTATGGTTTCCCTCTTGAACACCGTGAATTTTGAAACTCTTCCCGCTTTTCTTAGGTGATGTTATTCTTACTGAATAAATTATAGCGGTATCTATGATTTCATTGAGATCAGGGTAAAAAAAGAATACGATTGGAGTTAAATAAATAAATTCCTCTAATTTTTTCTTTTTCTTTAATTTTTTAATCTCTTGACACTCTTCTTCCTGCTTCCTTACCTTGCCCATTACTAATCCTGTAAGTTCTTCAAACATAGTCTCAACATTCTCTCCTGTACTTGTAGAGATTTCCAGATACATAGCTAAGTTATACTTTATTACCACCTCAATTGCCTCTTCTTTGGAAACTTGTCGGGGTGCCTTTAAATTTAAAATATTTCCCACTAACATAATAGGGATATTACCATTTTTATCTCTAATAAATCCAACCCAATAATCTAGATCTTTTAGTGTTTCTGAATTGGCAATATCATATATGACTATAGCTCCGTTCGAACCCTTAGCAAAACGTGATAACAACACTTTAGATCTTTGTTTGCCTCCAAAATCACAAAATCGGATAACTACTTTTTTTCCATCTATTTTTAGGTCTTTTACATAAAAATCAGGAGCAAAGGGCATTTTAATGTCTTCTTCAAACACTTTAGAAGTAAATTTTTGTACTAATTCTTCCTTTCCTGAATCTGAATCACCAAATAACGAAATTTTAGCAGAACAAAACCTCTCATTCTTGAGAGACCTGATTTTCTTAATGCAATCGAAAATATCTTGCCGTATTTTTTTTTTTTTTATTTTTGAAAGAAGAGATTCCAAATAAAACAGAAGACGATTTCCAAATCGTATAAGGTGATACTTTTGAATTATTGAAAATATGATGTTCTTCCCATCCTGAAGCTCTAAAATTTGTAAAAGAATATCTTCAATTAAAGTTGGAAACCGATGAAAGCACGATCTTAAAAATTGATTAAGCACACCAGGAGAGGATGAGAGGTTCTTAATAATATCTGTCGCTTCTAGTATTGATTTGAATTCTGAAGGAGTAAATACTTTTATGTAACCTTGAGTTAGAAGGTATTGAACTACAGAAGGGTATCCACTCTCAAGTCTAAGAGCAATTTCCTCTTTATAGACTCTTTTTGCTATAGGATCTCCAGCTCTAGTCAATTCTTTTAATAAGGGAAATGATAAATTACTTATAAGAATCCTCGTATCATAATCATTTTCAACCCACGCTTGAAGATTGGAACAATGTCCCCAAAATTCCTGTTCTGGAGTAATATTATGGCTCTGATTTCGAACAGGAGCTGCCATTGGCCCTTGCACGATTCTATTTTGATAAATGTGATTTTTATATACTTTAGCCGCCTCGTCTATTGACTCGATCTCATCGTATATAGGTATATCCTCTTTTTGAATATTTAAGATTAATCGAATACATTGAATGAACCTTTTTCCATTAACATAAATATATGTTTTCCCATTTTCCAATTTCAAAGTTATGTATTGATTAATTTGCTTCTCAGCTGTAGAAACTACTTTTGGATAGTAATGTTTTTTAGCAGCAACTAAAGCATGATCTTGGACAAGTTTATTCCCAACTACATTATTAGGTAAATTATTTGCTTGTTGTCTATTTGAAAATATTATAGAGTCTAATAGTTCAGTAATAGCCGATAAATCAAAAGGTTTTAAGATGTATCCATCCGCACCCGTTTCCTCAATTTTACTCTTTACTATCCATTCAGGTATAACTGTCTCATAGAAGACAGGTATGTGCTTTAAATTGTTATTTCTTTTAATTTGCTTACATACTTCATAACCATCAATATCGGGCAACATTATATTTAACAATATTACTTTTGGTATTGATTCTTTCAATTCATTTAATCCTCCTTGACCTGATATAGCAGTTTTATGTGAATACCCATTCATTTTAAAAATTGCTTCTAAAAGACGGACAGTTGCTAGATCATCTTCAATCAATAAAACATCAATATTTCTTCTTTCTTTATTATTCATTTTTTGAAACTTCTTTGTTCCTTATCCATTTCAGTAATATGATAAGAGATTTTAT
>JAHLWJ010000616.1 GCA_019057975.1 Promethearchaeota archaeon
ATGTAGCTGGCATTTAATGGCGTTGGATTTAGAGAATAATCAGTATTGTTGAAATAGACTTGATAATAATAAAATGAGCGATTTAACCACCGAAACGTTGCTTTTCCATCATTGTCGAGCTGAAGAATATCGAGTGCAGCACCTCCTTTACTATAACTAACATTGATGTATCCATACGTTAAAGGATAGCCTCCATAATCTACAATTTCAAAGTCAATTGTAGACATATTTAGTATCAACTCATACACCTTGCCTGAACCATCAATTAGAAATTCTGTCGAAATAATTTTGCTATCATACACGACTTCTTCTAATCCAGAATACGGTATTGTATAGTTTACAGAAACATTATAGGTCCCATAAGCTACATTGGAAAAGTGAACAGAACCATCTTCTTCAGAAGTTTCATATGGTCCTATCGTTGTTGGAGCTCCATACTCCTCCATTATCGTCACTTCTGCGTTAGGAACAATCCTTCCATCAACATCCTTCGTTATAAATGTAGCTTCCCCAGCAACTTGTTGTACATCCTCATTCAACGCGGTGTCTATTTCATAGTTGAATGAAACATCGTCTACTTGTGTAAATGCCGTCTGCGTGTTAAATTCTTTACCATATGTTCCAATTTCTAAAAATAAAAGTCTTCCCATATGAGTAGCATCTAAATTAATTGATATTTTGCCAGTTATTTCTCCATCATTATTATAAGGATCCTCAGGTGGATTTCCATCATATCTTGTATCATATGAATATGCGGGTGATAAATAATCATTAACAAAAGTATCTCCATTATCATCTTTAGCCACATATCGTTCTTTTTCATCATCATCAATCATACGATGCACATTTACATCTAAAGAGTAATCTTCACACAACCTAATATAAAATCCAAGTGGATGAGAATCTTTTGTGTTATAAACTCTAAAGTTTCTAAACACTTCTAACTCAAGGTCAACATCATTTCCTTCTACTGTTGGAACTACAAAAGGGTAAGTATAGAGCGTTCCTTCAAAATCATAACCCACGGAAGGGAGGTCCTCACTCTCTAAATAAGAATCCAAATCTCCCCATTTAAAAGACCAATTACCAAAAGTTCTCTCTTGATTATCATTCGAGTCAGTAAGTTCATGCATATTATCCAAATTAGCGCCCACATCCGTACTATATTCAGCGGGTGCCGAATCAGTATAAGTCCATCCAAATACTTCAGTCGTAACTGGGCCAGTTTCACCATATAATTCAAAGTCACCATTTCGAACCCAGCCCATTGCGTCATTTGTATTATTTGATGCAGTATCCATAAAATAGTCAGGATCCACAGTTTCCTGAGCACTGCCATTAAAATACAAAAAGATGTTATCAGTATCAATATTATTTGGTGATTTATCAATATCTACATCGAACCAAACAGTTACAAAATCAGCTGTAGGATAATCTTGTTTATAATAATATTTTCTAAGTACACCATCTTGAACAATTCTAATATCTGATAAGTCCCCATTCATTGGATAATCTGGTGTACCCTCTGTATGTTCTGTATAATTAAATACCACTGAAGTGGTATAATTAGTAAAAGCAAAATTTACATTAGGATTGGTAACATTTATTAGTCGTCTATATCTCCAAGAACCATCCCACCAGGATGCACTACTTATTTTACTGGGGCGAGGGCTTTCAATAGGTTCTGGGAGAATATTATTAACTTCATTAAAATTAGTTTCTGAATCGTTGTTATTCATTGGAAAAACCATGAACATGCTTGAAACCAAAAATATCAAAAGGAAAGTTAAGGTCTCTATTTGCGTTTTTACTCTTCGATTTCTTGTCATTTATTCTCAAACCATTTTAAAATTTATTTTATTTTTTATGCTAAACTAATAATAAATAAATTATTAAAAATAATATGTCAAAAGTTTATTAAAACATTATGCTTCTCATTAATTTCTTAATTATACTAAATGAGTCAGAAACGCGAATTATCTGATTCTTATTCTCCTTTTCAAGCTTGTTTGTCTATAAAAGAAAAATTTTTCTTTTTTTATGGCTTTTTAGATTATCTATTATGAAATTTCCTAAAAATTCAGTTTTTTAAATGCTAACATATGGATCAATAACTTCTAATTTAAAATAATAAACGGGAATTTCAACTAACTTCTAATTCTTTAAATATAATAATTTCATAGGTAAGATATAATATACCTATCATTTCGATAAGTATATAAAATGAATTTATTATCTCAATAATAACAATAATTGGTTTTAATTAGTATAAAATAAATATCTATTTCAAAAAAAAGAATTCATAATAGTTTTAATTAAAAACAGGAGTAAATAAACCATGCCTAAAAACCTTCTAGATGCTATAGATGGAATCGAATCGAACGAAAAAGAGTCTGCTGTTCTCCAATCGAAGATTGACAGATTAATAGAAACGCTCGAGAAACAAAAAGGAGTTATACAGAGTCTTGAGGATGTTATTGAAGAACAAAAAATAAAAATTAAAAGAATGTATGATGTTCCTGAAGATGTTTTAGAATTGAAAGAATTAGCTGTAACTCAGAGATTAACGCTTAACAAAAGAGAAACAGATTTAGAGCTTGCTAAAGGTGAACTTCTTGCTATTCAAAAAGAAATGGATTTCATGAAGAGACAAAGTATCCCGACTCAACGAAAACTTGATGAGGGTTTTGAAACAATTGGAACCCTCAAAGCTGAACTAGCAGAGAAAACTTCTGAATTGTTAATGAAAGATGAGAAATTACAGGAAATTCAAGCCTTTGCTGATAAAGTTCAAAACGAACAAATAGGTTTATTATCAGACATGGATCAAAAATGGAAAAAAGA